>CAYMFX010000030.1:0-21727 GCA_964389845.1 uncultured Ruminiclostridium sp. | reverse complement strand
TGAATCTCAAAACGCCCCAGTGGGGCGGTTTGAGAGAGGGGACGCCCTGCAAGAGAGGGCGTCCCCTGTTCTTGTACAGCCGCGCATTGTTCTGCGAGGTTATCCTCGCACGGTATTGTGTTTTTTACAGTTCCTATCTCTTATATCCACGAAGTCTGAGTAAGCCTGTCAACAAACCTCTCCATTTCCTCCTTGGAGGTCACCGAGTGGGTGTGGGCTATGACTTCTCTTCTGTGAGCGGGGGTTAAAGTTGAAAAATATTTCATGGCTTCGGGGTTTTTTGATAAAGCCATTCCGAATCCCAAAGGAAGCTCGTAATCGTCGTTCATTTTCTTTTCTCCTTTTTCTTTTTGTTTTTATCTTTCTCAATTTTTCTAAAATTATATAAGCCAAATTTTTCCGAACCACAACAAAAAGACTCCTCCTTTTAACAGGGGAGCCTTTTTATGTAACATCTTGTTTTTTAAACGTATTTTTATTTTTTCTTCAAATATTTGTAAAGCGTTTCAACCAAAATGCCGATCTGAGGCTTGCTGAATTGTTCGTCGGCGCCGATGCTTTCGCCCTTGATTCTCATCTGCTCGTTAATCAATGAGCTGAACAGGAATACGGGTATCCGTTTCATTATGGGGTCGTCCTTTATCCGCTTTGTAAGGTGGTGACCGTCCATTTGCGGCATTTCAATATCGGATATAAGCAGAGCAACCTCGTCGGTGATGTTTTCGCCGAGATTACGGAAGCTTTCAATGTAGTTGTAGGCGTCCTGACCGTTGGTGAAGGACATCACGTTTTTAAAGCCCGCAGTGTGCAGGGTGTCCATAATCATTTTGTTCAGCAGTGCGCTGTCCTCGGCGATGACAATATGACTGGCAAAATTAACAGTTTCCAATTTTTTCAGCTTATCAAGACCGGAGGTGTCAAGACCGGCGGATCTGTTGATGTCGGCGACAATCTTTTCAAAGTCCAGTATCAGAATCATTCCGTCCTCAAGCTTGGCAACGCCGGTAATAAGACCGCCGTTTTCGTTCTGAGCTACAGAGGGCGGCTTTTCGATGTTGGTCCAGCTAAGCTTTACTATACCGTTGACGGAGGTTACATGGAAAGCAACGTGCATACCGTTAAATTCGCATATAATCATCATTCCGTCGTTTTCGCCGGTGTTGGGAGATTTAAGCACCTTGTGAAGATCGATAACGGTAATCAATGTATCACGGGGCATAAAAATGCCTTCTACCGCATCAGGCGAATCCGGCATTGGCGTAATGGCGGAATAGCTCATCATTTCGCTTACCTTAGCGATATTTATTCCAAAGCATTTTGTTCCCACATAAAATTTTAGAAGCTCTAATTCATTGGTTCCGCTTTCAAGAAGAATTCCGGTTTCCATAATCGTTTCCTCCGAATAAATGTGATGTGATTATATTATACAACATCTTATCGACAATTGCAAGAGATTTTGGTAATATTTTCAGGAAAAATGCTTATCTCCTGCCGTCGCCGTCAGAGAAGTCGGGGAGAAATTCCTTTATTTCGGTGCTCCTTCTCACTATGGAACGGGCTTCCTCAACATTTTTGATTTCTCCTAAGGCAATAAGACTGCACATAGCGTTTCCTATTGCGGTGGCTTCGGCAGGACCTGCAACCACCTTGCAGCCCATGGCATCGGCGGTAAGCTGGCAAAGGAACTTGTCCTTTGAACCGCCGCCGAAAATGTAAACGGTGGAATAGCTGTTGCCCGTTATATGCTCCAAAGCCTGAAGAGTTGAAGAAAACTCGGAGGCTAAGCTTTCATAGATTATCCTTAAGGTTTGGGCAATCGTCTTAGGCTTATCTTGACCGGTTTTCTCACAGTAATCGGCAATTTTCTTCGGCATATCGCCGCTTTTCAGGAAGCTTGGGTCGTTGGGATTTATTTTGGCGGTAAAGGAGGGAGCGCTTCTTGCAAAGGCTTCCATATCGTTATAGGTGAACACCTCGCCGTGAGAATTAAAATACTTTCTGCATTCCTGGAGAAACCATGTGCCGGAAATGTTTTTTAAGAATGTAACAGTGTTGTTATAGCCGCCCTCGTTGGTCATTCTGCTTGCAAAGGCTTCGGGAGTAACTATCGGCTCCTTAAGCTCCGTGCCGAAAAGCGCCCATGTGCCGCAGCTTATATAAGCAAAGCTTTTTTCGGTGGAGGGAACGGCAAGTATTGCAGAGGCAGTGTCGTGAGAGGGGGCGGCAAAAACAGGTATCTCCTTATTGGTGAATTTTGCTTTCAAGTGACCTATTTCCTCGCCCGGCGTCAGTATTCTTCCGAAAATGCCTCGGGGCAGTCCCAAGCGGTCTATAAGCTCAAAATCCCAATTCTTGGTTTTAAGGTTCAACAGTCCGCTTGTTGAGGCTTCCGTGTACTCGTTAGCCATAACGCCCGTCAAATGATAGTTGATAAGGTCGGGCATCATAAGCATATGACAGTCGCTGTCCAAAAGCTCCGGCTCATCAAGCTTTACGGCAAGAAGCTGGTACAATGTGTTTATTTGTGATTGGGCAATGCCGGTGCGCTCATAAAGCTTTGCCTCGGGTATAGTGTCGAACAGCTTTTCGGGCAGTCCGTCGGTGCGGTCGTCACGATAGCAGACGGGCTTTTGTTTAAACTCTCCCTTCCCGTTCACCAAGGCAAAATCCACTCCCCATGTGTCCACCGAAACGGCGTCGAAGCCGTAATCGGCAGCCTTGTCCAAGGACTTATCCACCTCTTTAAATATCATATCGATGTTCCAGCAGGATTTGCCCTCGGATTTTACGGGGGAATTTGTAAATCGGTGTACTTCTTTTGAAATAAAGCTTTTGTTTTCATAGCTGCAAAGCAATGCCCGTCCCGAGGACGCTCCAAAGTCAAAAATCAGAACCTTTTTCATAGCGGTGACCGTTCCTTTCTTCTGCTGCGGCAAATTCGGTGTTGTTCGGTGAGCGGTGTTTACTAATTGTTTACTAATATTATTTTCAGGAATATTTTCTGTAGCCTGGGTGACGGAGAGGACAGCCCTTTCCTATTTCAATACACTCGTTTATCTTGTCCATAGGCAGCGGATGTGCGCCGCCCAACTGACGTGCCGTAAGCGAAACCTTTGCGTAATGCTCCAAGGTTTCCATTCTGTAATAAGCCTGCGTTAAGTCCACGCCTACGCAGACGGCGCCGTGGTTCTCCATTAATATGGTATCATGATACTGCAAAAAGGGCTTAATGGATTCGGCAAGACCTACCGACCCGGGAGTGTCATAGGGAGCGATAGGTACGCTGCCCAAAAATATTACGGCTTCCGGCATAGAATAATCATCAAGGGGAATATGAGCAATGGCAAAGCCCGTAGCGGTAGGCGGGTGAGCGTGAACCACCGCATTTATGTCGGGGCGCTCCGCATAGCAGCTCAGGTGCATTTTAAACTCCGACGAGGGCTTATAGCCGGGAGCCTCCTTTATCACTTCGTTCTTTCCGTTTACGATTATGAGCATTTCGGGGCGGAGAATACGCTTGCTTGTGCCTGTGGGGGTAGCTAAATAAACGTCGTCGTCTAACTTGACGGAAATGTTCCCGTCGTTGGCAGCTACGAATCCAAGGCTCCAAAGGTTGTGTCCAACCTCGCATATGGCTTCTCTTGCTTCATTTTCGGTCATGACAGTTTGTCCTTTCGTTTATTGACTTTTTATATTACTATTTTATCACGATTAAAATGATTTGTCCAGTTAAAAAGAGACTAATTATAAAATATTTAGGACATCGGTTCAATCAGCTTTTTTGAAAGCGTCGGTGAAGTTTTCGAGAAAGATATGATTAGGTTACAACTTTAGTTTTTTACAGCCCATTAAAAATAGTATTATACTAAATCCGAATAAAAAGTAGACAAATTAATTTTGCTCTCAAATCGAGATTACTATAAATTAGCAATTATAAGTAAAACGGCGAGCCGCCAAGTTTTCCAACAGTACAACAACTTTAATGAGCGCAATTCCACATTCCTTTCGGAAAAGGCAATAACAGAAAAGCAACAAAGTAATTAGCACCCGTTCCAAAGCGGAGAAAGGGGGGAGAGGGGTAAGGAAGAGATTTTTAAGGGAGACCTTGGGGAGAGGGTTCGCAAGGATGCGAAGTGTTTGCCCAAAGCGCCGACAGGACGTCGGCGCCCAAAGCAAACGAGGGGAAACTCTCCGCTTTGTCGGGTTTGTTGTTCCCCCCTCTCCCCATGGTTTCCCTTCATTGAGCGAAGCGAAATTACGAAGTGAAGCCCCGCAGCAGCGGTTTAACTACACCGTAAGGTGTGAAAGACAGATAATTGCGCACTTGTAAAAAGTAAATTAATTTGTCTACTTTTAAAATGGAAATAGTATTCCAACCCCATTTGCACTACCGATTTTGTAACCGTTTTGTAACCTTTTAATTTCCCCTTACCCTTTTCCCGCCCCAAAGGACGTAATTTGACAAAAAATTCTCCTTAAAAATAAAATTTTTGTGAAAATTATTGCCAATGAAAAACAGATATGTTATAATTAACCCGTATTGAATCGGAATAACCCTTCGGGAGCAAAATGCACTTTGAATTTATTAAGGAGAATTTGATATAAATGATTTCTGTTGCCATTGACGGTCCCGTTGGAGCGGGAAAAAGCTCGGTTGCCCGTGAAAGCGCAAAAAGATTGGGGTTTATCTATGTTGATACGGGAGCGCTTTACAGAGGCGTTGCACTGTACGCTTCAAGGAAGGGCGCAGATTTGAATGTTCCCGATAATGTAACGGCGCTGCTGCCGGAAATTAAGGTTGAGCTTAAAATAGAAAACGGGATTCAAAAAATCTTCCTTTGCGGCGAGGACGTTTCGGAGGAGATACGGCTGCCCGAAATATCCATGGCGGCAAGTTCGGTTTCCTCCATACCCGAAGTAAGGGAATTTCTGTTGGGACTTCAGCGTGACATTGCCAAAAACAACAATGTGCTTATGGACGGACGGGATATAGGAACGGTGGTTCTTCCCGACGCACAGCTTAAGATATTCATTACCGCAAACCCCGAGATAAGAGCAAAGCGCAGATATGACGAGCTTGCCGCCAAAGGGGTGGAGACTACCTTTGAGCAGGTTCTGAACGACTTGAACAGGCGGGATTATCAGGACAGCCACAGAGCCGTTGCGCCGCTTAAAATGGCGGAAAATGCGGTGTTAGTCGATACCTCGGAGCTGAGCTTTGAGGAATCGGTTGAAAAGATAGTGGAGCTTACAAATAATGTTCGGGGCTGAGTCGGAATTAAAGACGGTTGACAAAAGCATTTTCTGTATTGAAGCTTCGGAGAATCCCCTTTCCGCCGACGTGGGAATTGTCTATGCCGACGACGGGGTATGGATTTTCGATGTGGGAAGCAATGACAATGCCTGTAAAATAATCAACGGTCTCGAAGGCGGTAAAAGAATAGTTCTCTCTCACTTCCATGCCGACCATACCGACAATTTAAGCAGAATAAATCGGGTACCCGTTTACGGAGGAGATTTTACCTGCAAAAAATTTCAAATCTGCGACTTGGTAACAAAGGATATGTATTTTGACAAGGTTCATCTTTTCCCCATACCTTCTACTCACGCAAAGGGGTGCATAGGATTGGAGTTCGGGGATTACGCCTTTCTCGGAGACGCTGTCTACTCCGCTCAAAAGGAAGGTAAGATCGTATATAATGCGGGATTGTTGTTGGAAACCGTTAAGGCTCTTAAAAGATTGAATGCGGGGAAATTCCTTTTGAGCCACAGCAAGCCCTTTGTTCAAACGAAGGAACGGGTTATCGAAAAGCTTGAAAGAATTTATTCCTACAGAGAGAAAAACAATCCCTACATTTTTATAGACGATATTTTGGAAAACAGTTGATTTAACGGATATTATAAAAGAAAGTGACATAGAAAAATGTCTGCATACAGTTTTGCGAGAAAACTCGTTGAAATTTTCTATCTGCATATAAGATACAAGGCCGCCCTGCTGAATAAAGAAAACATTCCCAATCTCAGCGGCGGGTATATCGTGGCGTGCAACCACCAATGCTATTCCGATCCTCCCGTGCTTGCGGGAATATTTAAGGGACGGTTCAGCTTTATGGCAAAGTCGGAGCTGTTTAAAAATAAGCTTTTCGCATGGCTTATAACAAAGTGCGGAGCTTTTCCCGTTGTAAGAGGGGCAAAGGATTCGGCGGCTTTGGACAGAGCGGTGGAGGACTTAAAAAAGAACAAGATTTTCGTCATCTTCCCCGAAGGCACACGCTCCAAGGACGGAGTTATAGCGAGGGCAAAATCGGGAGTGGCAGTGATAGCCGGTATGGCGGACGCACCGATAGTGCCTGTCTGCATAATGTACGGAGTGGATGGAAGGAAGCGGCATATTGCGGCGGCGATTGGCGAAATGATACCCAAAGAGGAGATTGGCATTGACGATATGACCGACCGAAAGCAGATAAAGCGAGTTTCCTCCCGTATTATGGACGATATAGTGCAGCTTCAGCGTCAGATTTGCGATGAGTATCATATACCTGTTCCCGGCAGCGAGGACTTGCTGTGAGTGCACTTGAAGCAAATAAAACAAATAAAGTAAATGTAAATATAACGGTGGCTGAAACGGCGGGATTTTGTTTTGGCGTAAAACGAGCCGTGGATTTTGCGGATAATTTGGCGGCAGCAGGGGGCGGCTGCGTATTGGGGCAGCTTATACACAATCCTCTTGTGACAAAGGAGTTAGAGGATAAGGGCGTAAGGACGGTTCACAGCCTTGACGAGGTTGATTCCGAAAAAGATACTCTTATCATAAGAAGCCACGGAGTCGGCAGGGATATATATGACGAGTTAAACAGACGGGGGATAAGGTATATTGACGCTACCTGTCCCAATGTGGAAAGAATACATCGGATAGTTGAGAAGGAAAGCGGCAAAGGGGCTAAGGTACTTATTTTCGGAGACGCAGCCCACCCCGAGGTCGTTGGGATAATAGGTCACTGCTCTACCGAGGCAAGAGCGGTGAGCAGCAGAGAGAATATAGAAAATTTAGTAAAAACGGAAAAAAACTTTGTACAAAATCCACTAATTTTTGTGTCCCAAACCACTGCTCAATTGTCAAAATGGATAGAATATAAAGAAATTGTAAAAAAACACTGTACAAATCTAAAAATTTTTGATACAATATGTAGAGCAACTGCCGCCCGACAGAAGGAGGCGGAGGAGCTGGCGGAAAAGAGCGATATAATGATTGTCGCAGGCGGCGCACAAAGCAGCAATACCGCTAAGCTCACAGAGATTTGCAGCAAACGCTGCAAAACATTTTTTACCGAAAGCGGGAACAAGCTTCCCGCAGAGGAAATCAGAACTGTGTTATCCGAGCTGAGGGTAAAAAAAGAAAGAATCGGCGAGGATATTAACATAGGTATTACCGCTGGGGCGTCCACGCCTCAAGGCATAATTAAGGAGGTTCATAGAATTATGAGCGAAATCGAAAAGAACGAAGAAATGGACATTGATTTCATGGCGGAGGTCGACAAGACCTTTAAAAGAGTATATATAGGGAATAGGGTGAAGGCTTATGTCGTATCGGTCAATAACACCGAAGCAGTAGTTGACATCGGCACCAAGCACAGCGGCTACATACCCGCAGACGAGCTTACCGCTACTCCCGGTATGCTCCCCAAGGACGTGGTAAAGCCCGGCGATCAGATTGACTGTATCGTTACAAGCATTAACGACCAGGACGGCGTTGTTTATCTCTCCAAAAAGAGAGTCGACGCAGCGGCAGGTCTTGAAAAGCTTGCCGACGCCTGCAATAACAACACCACTGTTACGGGTGTAGTTACTTCCGTTATCAAGGGCGGCGTTATTGTTACCTGTGAGGGTACAAGAGTATTCGTGCCCGCTTCTCATACGGGAATTCCCCGCGGCAAAAGGGGCGAACAGCCCGAGACCCCCGAGGAGCTTGCAAAGAAGTTGGAGACGCTTCTTAAGAAGGAAGTTAAGCTTAAGATTATCGAAATTGCCGAGGGCAGAGGCAGAGTTGTAGGTTCTATCCGCAATGCCGTTAAGGAAGAGAGCGACGCATTGAAGGCTAAGTTCTGGTCCGAAATCGAGGTTGGCAAGAAGTATGTGGGCGAGGTTAAGTCTATGGAGAGCTACGGCGTATTCGTAGACCTTGGCGGCGTGGACGGTATGGTTCATTCCTCCGAGCTTACCTGGAACAGAATCAAGCACCCCAAAGAGGTTGTATCTATCGGGGATAAGCTTGAGGTGTACGTGAAGAGCTTTGATCCCGAGAAGAAGAGAGTCAGCCTCGGCGCTAAGAATCCCGATGACAATCCTTGGACAAAGTTTCTTGCCGAATTTGCGGTAGGCGACATTGTTAATGCTCAGGTTGTAAGTATTACTCCCTTCGGCGCATTCGCTCAGATTATTCCCGGCGTAGACGGACTTATTCATATCAGTCAGATAAGCACCGAGAGAGTTACCAATGTAGCTCAGTATCTTACCGTAGGACAGATGGTAGAGGCTAAGATTACCGAGATTGACCAGGAGAAGAACAGAGTTAGTCTGTCTATCAAGGAGCTGTTGGAGGATAACGCCCCAGAGGGTAATGAAGAAGAGACCGAGACCGGAGCAGAGACCGAAGCGGAAGAGACTGCCGAACAGGAATAATCTCTGATTCGTTATTCAAAAAAATTCATGCTTCCCCTTATAATGTTTTAATATGATACTAATTGAAAATCATATTGTAGACAACACTTTACAGGTTTACAATATGATTTTCAATTACACCCAAAGCACTTTTGCAAATCAATCCAAATTATCATTTTGTCTATAGTATGATTTGCAAACAGTATGAAATACTCGTCAAAATCTGATTTAATGATTTTGACGAGTATATTTTTGTTTGGTAATCTACAGAATTATTAAAAGAGAAACCGTTGCTCCCACAACCAAGGCAATTGCCACGCCTGTAATAATCCACCTTACTTTTTTTCTGTGTCTTCCTTCGCCGTTTCTAACAGCTCTCAGAAGCTTTTCAGCGCCTTCGTTCAGTTCCCTTTGCTCCGCAGCCGCCTTATCGGGTTTTAAAAACAGGATCGCTCTGTCAAAGTATTCGTTTTCCGTATCCTTAATTTCAACAATCAATTTATTAACGCCTCGCATTAAATAATCCCCCTCTAATATACTGTGGGTATTATTGGAAAAATCTCGCTGATTATTCAGTTTTCCCGTTGAAAATGTGGAAAACATACCATTTTAGCTTAAATCGATTCCAAAAACGGTGGAAAACTCTGTTGAAAATGCTGAAAACCCTCATTTAACGCCCCTTTTGTATTTTTCAAAAGTTCACCTTACCGGTAAAAATTTTTTACTTAAATTATGCTTTGGGTGAGGAAAAACTTTTTCGGTGACATTATGTAACCTAAGGTTGTTTTGTTATAAAATATTTTGATTCAAAATTCGGTGCTGTGAAAGGATTGTTCAAGCTGTATATTTTTTGGCGTAGTTTACAAGAGGTTGAAAAAATTGTTTACAGAGTGTAAAATCAAGTTTTCAACAGGTTTTACTGTGGAAAATGTGGAAAAGTGAACAAATTTCTACCGTTTATGCGTATAACTGTTGAAAAGTCGGTGGAAAAAGTTGAAAATGGCTTTAATAAAGGTTTTATGAGGCTCAAAGCTGTGGAAAACTTTCGGGAAAGTGTTGATATATTTTTGTGAGACAAAAAGGGAAATTCAATGTGAATCAATATTGCGTTCTTTTCCTCAGCGTCACTTTTACAATACACTTGCCGCCGCTGACCCCAACGCTCGTTACCTTAAACCGAGTTCCTCTTTCCAGCAGTATTTCGTCCTCGGTTTTCTGATGCTTTAAGCCGGAGAAACGCGTAAAATCCAAAATCCCTGTTTCATTCAAGGGCTGTATTTCATACAATACGTCCTTTGCAAACTTCAGCGCCTTTCTTCTGTCAGAAGAGGTTGATGTATAACCCCACCATGTTTGTATCTTTCGTGTGGCAATTATTCTTCCCTGTATGTCGGCGGCAGAGAAAACCGGTATGCTGAAATCATTAAAGCTTGCTCCCCGAAAAAGAAGAGGGGGCGCAGCATCTCCGCCGATTGCGGTCATTTTGCTGTCAATCTGGACAATATATTTTAAAATATTGTCCCGTTCAGCGGGAGAGAGCCACGCTGCCTCGGCGGTTCTTATATTTCCGTTCTTAACCTCTCTTAAAAATTTATTAATTGATTTAAAATCTCCGCCCTTGTATATCGCAACTCCCGGAGACGGAGGTTCGGGACCGTCGCTCGTAAGACTATGCGGCACAAAATTCATTTTGCTATCCTCCTTCACATTAATTCCTGCTCGTCATTGATACCTGCTTGTCTTTGATAAATAATATGAAATATATTTCGGAATATGCCGCCGATTCAAAACATATATATTTACCGTGAAGGACAACCAAAGCGAAAGGAACGTTTAATTATGAAACGAAACAAAGGAAACGAAAAGGACGCCGGCTTTACTCTTTCGGATATGATAAGGGGCATTCAGCACTGCGTAAATTCAGGCGTCGAGATAGCCGAACAGCACTATATCAAGACCATGGATAAGTTTTTTTACGGCGACGGGACCCCTGTCACCAAAACCATCAACATTAATGAAACTGCGTCGATAGACGTCCCTCTTATTTGTTTAACTAATCATGGGTGCCTTGACTTTGAGGAAATGCGCATTAAGACAAAAATGTGCATAGACGGAATCAAAGAAAAGGAGGTTGATAACGAGCTGATGATGACCGCAGTAGACGACTATGAGCTTACGAGAGGATCCTTTTCCGTGTCGTTAGGCGATTCTAAGGATAACGGCGAAATGTCGGTAGCGGAAATCGAGATGGTTTTTAAGAGAAAAGACCCGCCGGAAGCGTTGTCAAGGGTAATCGACAACATTAACAATTTGGTTAAGATTAAGAGCCCGTCTACTTAAAATAACGCCCTTGCTTTGGTGTGAGCGGGTTCTGCACAGGAGAAAGGACAGAGTATGAATCACGAAATCGTAAGCGGAATAGTAAACTCGCTTCCTATCGAAAAAATGGTTGCTGCGCCGTTAGTTGCGGCAATAAAGGCGCAAAGTGAAATGAGCCTGTCTCTTGCCCACTTTATACAGGACGTGGGTATGGACGAAAGCGGCAATCTGCGCATGGTAACGCTTAAATATAACGAAATCGTCAACGATCCTGCCAACCCGGGTCAGACCACAAGCAAGGAACGCTTTGTTCAGGCGCCGTTTATGGCAATGACAGGGCTGCCGAATTTAGCGGTGGAAAGCGCCGACATATCCTTTGATCTGGAAGTAAAGACCGCAGAGGAGGACACCGCAAAAAACACCGCCGACTCCAACGTTACCACGGAATACAAATCATGGTGGAGTCCGGTTACCGCAAAGTTTACGGGCAACGTTACCCACAGCTCGGAATAAACAAGAAGCACCGACACAAGAGCCAAATACACCTTTAACATTTCCGCAAGAAAGCAGGGCACGCCCGAAGCGTTTATGAGAATAATTGAAGCAGTGACGAACTCCGTAGCTGCGCCTACCGAGAATAAGCCCGCAAATGCAGACAAAAAGCTTATCGACCCGGATGAAAAGAAAGAATGACACTTTGTATAAACAACAAGAGAAAGTTTTGAAAATTATAATTTTATCCCGGAAACGCTTAAAACAGCGTTCCCGGGATAAAAATTTTAGAGGATCATTTATAGGATTAGGTGATAATTTTAATCAAGCGCCGCCTTTCTCCTTCTTCTGACATTAGCCTGTTCTTCAAGACCGCAGGGCTGTGACATCTGAGCGGTGATTTTTGGAGCAAAGGCGTAATCTATAATTTTGTTAAGGTTTGTGCCGAAACCGTCAAAGGACTTTATTCTCCACAGTCTTATAAAAAGCCACGAAAAGGTTACTATTGCAGTCTTGAATCTTTGATACGCAAGGTTGGGAAGATAGTGTTCGTATTCGGGGGTGCTTAAAAAGTAGTCCTCTACCCGCCTGTTGGACGTAATGTAGTCGCCTACGCAGTTTAAGCCGGTGAGACCTGTTATGCTGTTATTGCGGCAGGTGTAGACATACGTCCTGTCGGTAATGACGGCAATATTTTTCGCATTGTAAAACAGTATGGGAATGATGCAGGCGTCCTCGTAGGTGGTGCAGGGGAAGGAAATCCTGTTTTCGATAAACAATGACCTGCGCCAAAGCTTGCTCCAAAGATAACGCCTGATAGAAATATCTCTCAGTATGTTTCCGATAAGCTGTTCGGAAGAATACAAGCCTTTTTTCTTTGTTATCTTGCTGGCTCTCATATGCTTTCCGCTTTCGTCACAGCAAAAGTAGCTACAGCAAACTATGTCCGCATTTCCCTCCGAAGCAGCTTTATAAAGCTTTTCAAGATGCTCCGGGACTATGGCGTCGTCGCTGTCCACAAAGGCTATATATTCGCTTTTTGAAAGAGCAATGCCCTTGTTCCTTACATTGCCGATACCGCTGTTTTCCTGATGTACAAGCTTAAATCTTGGATCATTGGTGTATTCCTCGGCGATAACCGCCGCATTATCCGGAGTTCCGTCGTCTATCATTATGACTTCAAAGTCCGAAAATGTTTGCGCCTTAATTGAATCAAGACAGCGTCTGATGTAGCTTTCCGTTTTGTATATAGGTACAATGACGCTTACTAAAGGTTTGGTGTACATTTTAATTTCCTCTTTTGTTTCCGTACTTTCATATTGCCTTCTAAATAATAAACAGATTAAAGGCAAAAAGGTTTCAAAATTTTTTATTTTCCAACTGTCCTAATGCTATTAATACAGTTTACTTATAGTATACTCATATTTTCTGATTTGTCAATAGATTTTATGGGAGCAAGGCAAAAAAACTTGACAATATTAGTTTCGCATATTATAATTATTATGGTAAAAATAAATAAAAGAGGTATATCTGCAATGGATAAAAAATACGACTACTCCGCAATAGAGAAAAAATGGCAGGAGTATTGGGACGAGCATAAAAGCTTTCACGCCGAAAACGGCAGCGATAAGCCGAAATATTACGCACTTGTGGAATTTCCTTACCCCTCGGGAGAAGGCTTGCATATAGGACACCCACGTCCCTACACCGCAATGGATATTGTAGCCCGCAAGCGCAGGCTTCAGGGCTATAACGTGCTGTTCCCCATGGGCTGGGACGCTTTCGGTCTGCCCACGGAAAACTATGCGATAAAAAATAAAATTCACCCCGCTATTGTCACCGAAAACAATATAAAGCATTTTAAGGCGCAGCTTAAATCCTTGGGTCTGTCCTTCGATTGGGACAGAGAGGTAAATACTACCGACCCCGCATATTTCAAGTGGACTCAGTGGATTTTCTTGCAGCTCTTTAAGAAGGGTCTTGCCTACAAGAAGGAAATGGCGGTAAACTGGTGTACCTCCTGTAAGGTTGTGCTTGCCAATGAGGAGGTGGTAAACGGCTGCTGTGAGCGGTGCCACGGAGAGGTGGTACGCCGTGTTAAATCACAGTGGATGCTGAAAATAACAGAGTATGCTCAAAGGCTGTTGGACGATTTGGAGTTAGTGGATTATCCCGAAAGGGTCAAGGCTTCTCAGATAAACTGGATAGGTCGTTCCACAGGCGCCGAGGTGAATTTCGGAACCTCGGCGGGGGACGTTTTAACCGTCTATACCACCCGTCCCGATACTCTTTTTGGAGCAACCTATATGGTAATTGCTCCCGAACACCCTTATATAGAAAAGTGGGCGGATAAGCTTACCAATATGGAAGCAATAAGAGAATATCAGGATAAGGCGGCGAGAAAATCCGACTTTGACCGCACCGAGATGAATAAGGAAAAGAGCGGCGTTAAATTAGAGGGCGTAAGAGCAATAAACCCCGTAAACGGAAAGGAAATCCCGATTTTTATTTCCGACTACGTTCTTATGGGCTACGGCACAGGCGCAATTATGGCGGTGCCCGCTCACGATACAAGAGACTACGATTTTGCAAAGGCGTTTGACCTGCCTATAATAGAGGTGGTTAAGGGGGGAGACGTTACAAAGGAAGCCTTCACCGACTGTGCAACAGGTGTTATGACCAACAGCGGTTTCCTTGACGGGCTTTCCGTTGAGGAGGCTAAGGTTAAGATAAAGCAGTGGATTGAGGAAAAGGGTATCGGTCATGAAAAGGTAAACTTTAAGCTCCGCGACTGGGTTTTCAGCCGTCAAAGATATTGGGGCGAGCCTATTCCCTTGGTGTACTGTGAGAAATGCGGCTGGGTTCCCGTTCCCGAGGAGCAGCTGCCCTTGACACTGCCCGAGGTTGAAAGCTATATGCCTACCGATACGGGAGAAAGCCCGCTGTCAACCTTGGAGAGCTTTATCAATACCACTTGTCCCCACTGCGGCGGCAAGGCTAAGAGAGAAACCGATACAATGCCCCAGTGGGCGGGTTCAAGCTGGTACTTCCTGCGCTACTGCGACCCTCATTTCGGAGAGGGCGTTGCTTCTAAGGAAGCGCTGGATTACTGGATGCCGGTTGACTGGTACAACGGCGGTATGGAGCATACCACTTTGCACCTTTTGTACAGCCGTTTCTGGCACAAGTTCCTTTACGATATAGGAGCAGTAAGCACTCCTGAGCCTTATATGAAGCGCACGAGCCACGGAATGATTCTCGGAAAGGATCCCGAGAATCCGGGACAGTTTACCAAGATGTCCAAATCAAAGGGCAACGTCATCAATCCCGACGAGGTAGTGCGCGATTACGGCGCCGATACCGTTCGGCTTTATGAAATGTTTATCGGCGACTTTGAAAAAGCGGCTCCCTGGCAGGAGGAGGGCATCAAGGGCTGTAAGCGGTTTCTTGACAGAGTCTGGGGACTTCGCAATATCCTTACAGATGAAGAGGGCTGCAGAAAAGAGCTTGAAGCCGAGATTCACCGCACGATAAAGAAGGTGGGCGAGGATATAGAGGGGTTAAAGTTCAATACCGCCATTGCGGCTTTGATGAGCCTGCTTAATAAATTCTATTCCGAGGGTTCGGTTACCAAGGGCGAGCTGAAAACGTTCCTGATACTGCTCAATCCCTTTGCCCCTCATATTACCGAGGAAATGTACAGCGAGTTTACCGGAGAAGCTGCAAGCCAACAGAAATGGTGCGAATACGACGAAGCGCTCTGCACCGAGGACAGCGTGGAAATTGCGGTTCAGATAAACGGAAAAGTAAGATGCAGGCTTACCGTTTCCGCCGATTCGGATAAGGATATGCTTGTTAAATCGGCATTGGACAGCGACGAGGTCAAAAAGCTTATCGAAGGAAAACAGGTTGTAAAGACCGTAGGGGTTCCCGGAAAGCTTGTAAACATTGTGGTCAAGTAAAAATATATAAGTATATTTTTAATAGGAGGATAAAGCTTTGGCAAGAGTAACTGTTGACCCGGAAAAATGTATAGGCTGCATATCGTGCGTTAGAGTATGCCCCGTTCCCACTGCAAACCGTTCGGACGGTACAACCGTTCATGTAAACGACGACGCCTGCATACGCTGCGGCGAATGCGTTAAATGCTGTCCTCACGGCGCAAGAGATTATATAGACGATACGGAAGAGTTTTTGCAGCTTATAAAGCATCAAAGCGTTTCCGTCATCGTAGCCCCCGCTATCAAGACTGCATTCGACGGCTATTGGCGGCATGTGCTTCAATGGCTAAAGGACAACGGAGTGCATGAGGTGTACGACGCCTCCTTCGGCGCCGACATTTGTACATATATGCACATTCAGTATCTGAGCCAGCACCCAAGCGCAAAGGTGGTTTCACAGCCCTGCGCCGCAATAGTAAACTATGCGCAGAAGCATCTTCCCGCTTTAATTAAGCATTTGTCTCCCATACAAAGCCCCATGATGTGCTGCGCCGTTTATATACGCAAGTATCTTCATAACGACGATGTTTTAGTGGGACTTTCTCCGTGCCTTGCGAAGGGGGACGAATTTACGGATACCGGTCTTATTTCAATGAACGTTACCTTTAAAAAGCTCAACGAGTTTTTCCAGAGAAACAATATAGACTTCCCTTCCTCCTACAGCCCCTTTGAATTTTCCGATACCAGAGGCTTTGACGGAGCGTTTTACCCTCTGCCCGGCGGTCTTAAGGAATGCCTGAGAGAATATAATCCGGATTTGAACGTGGTTACATCTGAGGGTGCGGAAAAGGTCTACGACGATTTAAGGGCTTATCTTAAAGCTTCTATTGCCAAGCGTCCCACCGTATACGACGTTTTGTCCTGCGAGTTCGGGTGCAACTCGGGAGCCGGCGCAAGAGATGATTTTAACTCCTTTAATACCTATGACGTTATGAAGAACGCTAAATCCTGGGCTAATAAGGCAAGCTCCTCGGTGAGATTCCATAAAAATATTTTTAAGAAGCTGAAATTGCAGGACTTCCTCAGGGGATATACCGATAAGTGCGTAAGCGAGGAAATTAGCGACGTTGACCTTGAGGACACCTTTGTTTCCATGGGCAAGTACACAATAGCGGACAGAAGTATAGACTGTCATGCCTGCGGCTATAAATCCTGCAAGCATATGGCTACCTCTATTTACATGGGAAACAACACGCCGAGCAACTGTATGGTCTATGAGAAACAGCGTGTTGAGAAATCCCGTGAGGACGTAAAGAAACAGCATATTGCCCTCGAGCACGCAGTACAGAATATCAAGGAAGAGCTTATGCGGCTTCAGAACAGGGTCAATCCCATTTACGAAAATTCCGAGGCTGCCAGAGAGAAAAACGGCACCATTATCAACGAAATGGAACAGCTCAAGGCTCATATCGGCGATATAAACGTCACTGTAGACGAGATAAGAAAATCCACCGACAGAGTTTACAAGGGCATTGAGGACTACAACAAGATAATCAAGGCGGTAAGGGACATTGCCGAACAGACAAATATTCTTGCAATAAACGCTTCTATCGAAGCCGCCAATATCGGAGCAGCCGGAAAGGGCTTCGCCGTTGTGGCGGGAGAGGTGCGGAATCTTGCCATTAAATCCAACGAGACGGTAAAGAGAGCGGAAGAACATACCCTTGCCATGGCTCGGGACTTAGAGGCAATCAATGAAAGCGTGGGAGGAATTGTAGACCGAATCGAGGCTACGGAGGAATCCGCCGAGGTTACGCTGCAATCCGTAAACGATATGAATGCGGGTACCGAGGATATTAACAACAGCGTTCATGAGGTTTCCGTAATCGTCGAGGACATCAACAAAAGCGTTTCAAGCATAGTATAATAATATTGCAATAAAAATCGAGCCAAAGCCGCAGGCTGCGCCCGATTTTTGTTTTTTGCATAAAAAAAGGACATACTCCATGCTTCAAGGGTATGCCGCTGTCACCAATCAATTATTTTGTCAACTATTTCCCGCTGTTCCGTTGCGGTTTTTCTTAGGTATATCCTTGTGGTCTCTATGCTTTCGTGACCCATTAAATCGGCTAAGAATGCAATATCCCCACACCTGTCCAGAAAGCTTTTGGCGAATCTGTGACGGAAGGAGTGGGGATATACAACATTGGGATCGATACCGTACCTTTTGGCAAAGATTTTCAGCTGTCTCGCAAGCCCTCTGGGGGTTATACGCTCGCCGCAGCGGTTAAGAAAAATAAAGCCGCTGCGCCTTTCGTTTCCGCTAAGCCAGCTCAGAGCCTCCTCCCGCAGGGATTCGGGTATGTAAATGCGTCTCAGCTTTCCGCCCTTTGAATAAAGGTCAAGATAGCCGATTTTAACATGTTCGGCTTTAATGCGTATCAGTTCGCTTACCCTCGCCCCCGTTGCCGCCATAAACCGAATAACAAAGTACCACATCATTTCTCCGTCCCTTTTAAGGCAGGTCTTAAAATATTCGTAATCCGCTTCGCTTATCACGTTCTCCAAAAAAGGCTTCTGCTGAACCTTAACGGTGCGCTGCTTCCATTTTTCCCTTCCTATGCTTTCAAGGTAGCAGTTAATCGCTCTGAGACGCAGATTCACCGTTTGCGGCTTGTAATTTTCTATCAGCCACATTTTGTAGGAGCGGATATTCTTGACGTTTACCGAGCCGTATTTTTCTTTAAAGCGGTTGAAAGCGGAAAGATAGGCGCGAATGGTGTTTTCTGAGAGGTTTAGCTCCCTCAGGTAGCTTTCATAGTCTTTTGTCATAAAAAAGACCTCCTTTCATATTCTTTCATTATATCATAAAAAGTCGGGATAGTTCGGAAAAACGGAGAAACGGAGAGATAAATAGAGAAAATGCCTGAAAATCCCCGCATATTTATTGAATATTTGACTTTCCAAAAAAAGCCCCCCGCCGATTTGGCGGGGGTAATCATGTAGGATCTATAATAACTGCTTTAAGACAGCTATTAACATAGATTGCCGGCTGCCTGCTTTGAAAGCATATCAGCCATTTGTCAAAGTGCCAGAGAAATGTCTTAGGCTGTGGGTTAGCTTATGGGAGCTTAACCTTAGAGCCTGTTGAAAGAATTGGAATGTCGATTATTATGATACAGTAACAGCGAACTTAACAGTTACTGTGGATGAATCAGCAGTCTTTGTCAAATTGTAAGTTACAGTACATGTACCGGTATTCTGAACGTCCATTTTGTCCTTGTTAGCGGCGAGTCCTGTAGTAATTTGTACAACGCTTGTATCATCTGAAGAAGCTGAGTTTATAGTATAACCTGTGAATGTAGGCTTATATGCAGCACTGTATGAGCCGGAATTAACTGTCAACGCATAAGTATCATTTGCAGTTAATGCTCCGAGAGTAAATGCACTATCGCTAAAGGTAATTTCGCTATCATTTACAGCTGCTGTAAAACCAGCAGGAGGAGTAACTCCGCCGCCTGCGCCGCCGCCTGCGTTGCCGCTGCCATTAGCAACAGGAATATAGTCATATACCATGCTCATATTAACGCCGTCTTCGGCTGCCCAAGGTGTTGTAGTGTTGCCGTTAGCGTCGCCGAAAATCTGTACAAACTTGCTTGCGCCGTCAGCAACTACGCCCATGCAGGTCTTTTTGCCGTTGAAAAGGAACTGAAAAGCCTGATCGCCTGCTTCGGTCAAGCCGGTATTTGCGTCAGCAGCAAGATTAGCCTCGTCAAATACCTTTGTCTGTCCGCCTGTAGCGTCGGCAGCTTCGAGGAAGAGGAATATCTGCTTCTTTGTGCTTTCGGCGTCTATAGGAACCTTAACGATAGCCGCTTCACCCTTTGCTTCAGCGGTAGGGGTAACATAAAGCTTAATGCCCAAATTGCTGTTGTTTGCAATCTCAAGCTCTGCGGAAATTACAGAGTCGTCTCCGTCTAAGCTTGCAGTGCCAACAGTTTGTGTAACCTCTAACTTATAGGGGTTGATAACAACGCCTGTTTGGGTGGGAACATCTACATCGATTGTAGGGGTAGCGGTCAAGGTTTCGATTGTAACTTCGCCGCTGTAAACAGGTGCGGTAGCCGCAAAGGCGGGAGCTGCCAATGTAACGGCGCAAGAGCTTGCCAATAAAATTGATAATGCCTTTTTCATGTGAATTGTCCTCCATTTGATTATTTATTTTACTGTTCTTTAACGGTCAGCAGATAGTCGAACTTCGCCTGCGCATGGATTGTGCTGTGATCGTCCTCTACCTGCGTCAGAACCAGTAAAGCATTGTATTGTCCCGGCTCGAGGGGGATTTCGGACACGAATTTGTCGATGCCCGAGCCTACGGGGATAAGACCTGTAAGAAGCACCTGCTTTTCCAGATCTCCGTCAAGATAAATGTTTATATACATATCATACTTGTTCTTCGGGGAGTTGTTTATGTAGCAGACAAAATTACTGCCGTCCCCGCTGACTGCCTCTCTGTTGTAGTTGGCAGTCATATAGCCGTCCTTCGTCTTTTCCAAAAGATTCTCTACAGCTTGCTGGAGCGCATTCTCGTCAAGAACCACAACGCCCTCCTGATAGCCTAACTGCGGGGTATTATTGCCGCTTACTCCTCCCGGACTGTCGTTGTCCTTATCGGATAACACAAACACAAGAGTGACGGTTAAGCCGGCTATTACAAGAACTGCAAATATTAAAAGTGCAATTATAAGGGTTTTCTTCTTGTTCTTTTGGTCATTTTTTGCTGCTTCCGACATTTGCGGCTCTCCTCCTTAAATATTGAGGTTTGGACAGAAAAAGCTTTGATATTATCTTGGCTTTTTCTGCCCCCTCATTTATTTCAGTCGATTATTCTTTTGGAAACGCTTGCTTTAAGCTGTTAAGCTATTAGCCGAGGAGCTGGAGAACTGCCTGAGGCTGCTGGTTAGCCTGAGCGAGCATAGCCTGAGAAGCCTGCTGCAGGATGTTGAACTTGGTGTAGTTAATCATCTCGGTAGCCATATCGGTATCGCGAATCTGGCTTTCAGCGTTGGTCAGGTTCTCGTTAGTTGTGGTCAGGTTGTTTACGGTGTACTCGAGACGGTTCTGGAGAGCACCAAGACCTGCACGCTGCATGGAAACCTTTTTAACGGCTGCGTCAACTGCTTCGATAGCCTTGTTAGCTGCGTCTCTGGTGGAAACGTCGCAGTTTGCTACGCCGAGGGCGGAAGCGCCCATATCGTCGACGTTAAGGGTAACTCTCTGGTCTTCTACGCCGTTTGCGCCGATTTGGAAGATTAAGCCTTCGCCGGAGTTGGGGATTTCGTCCTTAAATACGCCTGCGCCGTCGCCCTGCATAGTAACAGCAACTTCGTCAACAGTATTTGCATAAAGGGTAACGTCTCCGTCGGGAGCCTTTTCTGTGTCGGTGAGAGTAACCGAATAATCAAGACCTTCCTTAGCAAGCAGACTCTGAATTTCCTTTTCGGTATACTCGGTGCCTGTAGCCAAATGCAGTATATATTGACCGTCGCGAGTGTTGCTGTCGGTGTCAGCCTTAGCAATTTCAACTCTTTCTTTTCCTGCTGCGGAATCAAAGCTCAAGGTGATCTTTCTGGAGTCTGCACCGTAAGAATTTGCGGTAAGCTTTATTGTGTCGGCATGCTTATCGGTTTCTGTGGTTTCAACAAGAACCTTCTTTAATGATGTATCGGCAGAAGTTGAGCGAATACCCGCAACTGTTTTGCCTGTAGAGCTGTTTGCTACGTTTGCGGTGATAACACCGTTGCCGAGCTTAAGAGTGATGTCGGGAACATCAGCTGCCTGAGAGGTCTTCTCAACCTTAGCGTTCTTTATAATAGCGTCAATTTGGTTCTGGCTGTAAGTCTGACCCTTAGCAAGGTTAATGGTGAGCTTTTTGCCGTCAGCGTCCCAAGCTGCATTTTCGCCGCCCTTACCGGAAGCAGCATTTGTAATTGTAACCTCAACGTCCTTAATGCTGGAGGTAAGGATTGTGCCTGCGGATAAGTCGCCGGCAGCAGCAGTCAGCTGAATGCCGTAGCGGGGTCCGTACTCTCCGTTAGCGGAAGAAGAGCCTGTAAGAGAACCGTCCAACAGCTTCATGCCGTTATACTCGGTAGCAGTGGAAATTCTGTCGATTTCCGACTTAAGAGCGTCAACCTCGAGCTGGATAGCTTCACGGTCTGTGTCGTCCTGATAAGTACCATTAGCGGACTGTACAGCCAGCTCTCTCATTCTCTGGAGAATGGAGTGAGTTTCGTTCAAGCCGCCTTCAGCAGTCT
>CAYMFX010000029.1:1341-21949 GCA_964389845.1 uncultured Ruminiclostridium sp. | reverse complement strand
GTCCCCTGTTCTTGTACAGTAGCGCATTGTACTGCGAGGTTATCCTCGCACGGTATTGTGTTTTTTTACAGCTCCAAATTGCAATCATAGCCTTTTTAAAGCGCCTCAATAAATCTCTCAAACGCCTTTCTTCCTTCATCGTCTCTCTTAAACACGCCCGAATCGCAAAGCACCTGTTCAAACACCTTGCCCACTTCTTCCCTGACAATGTTCTCCACGGATTCCACCGTCAGCTCCTCGCCTCTCCTTTTTAACAGTTGGTGCGCCCAATCGGCATGAGAAGCGGTAAGCGGGTCGGCGCTAAAATCGGAACCGTTCACTAATGCCCTCTCCACCGCCTTAAGCTCCACCGCAAGCCGTGAGGGCAGTACCGCCAAGCCCATAACCTCAATCAACCCGATATTTTCCTTTTTGATATGGTGTAAAGTTGGATTAGGGTGAAACACTCCCAAGGGGCGATCCTCCGTGGTAATATTGTTTCTGAGGACAAGGTCGCATTCGTATACGTCGCCGCTGAGCCTTGCAATAGGGGTAACAGTATTATGAGGTGCGCCCTCTGTATCGGAATAAATGCCAACCTCAGGGTCGCTGTAGCTTCTCCACCTTGTAAGTATATGATTGCAGGCCTTTTCAAGTTCGCTTCTGTTCAGGCTTCTCAGTCTGATAACCGACATGGGCCATTTTACTATTCCCAATTCCACATTAGGATAATCCAAAAGCAAAAACCGTTTCTCAATTTTAGCCCGTTCCATGGGGAAGGTGTAATATCCTCCCTGAAAATGCTCGTGGCTCAGTATCGAACCTCCCACGATAGGCAGATCCGCATTGGAGCCCACAAAATAATGAGGCATAAACTCAATAAAATCAAACAGCTTACCGAACACATTCTCGTCTATCTTCATGGGAATATGCCGTTCGTTAAAAACAATACAGTGTTCATTGTAATAGCCGTAAGGGGAATACTGGAACTGCCACCTTTCCCCGCCTATTCTGACGGGAATGGGACGGAGATTCTGTCTTGCAGGGTGTGAAGCCGTACCGCAGAACCCTGCGTTTTCGGGGCAAAGCTGACACTTGGGGTAAGCGGAGGATTTACTGCTTCCCTGCTTTGCAATGTCCCTCGGGTCCTTTTCCGGCTTAGAGCGGTTTATCGTTATATCCAGCTCGCCGTACTCCGACTTATATTTCCATTTTAAGTCTTTGGCAATGCGCCCTGCTCTCACATAGTTTACCTTTTGGTTGTACAAGTAGTAATTATCCACAGCGACCTTAGGTGAAGCAGAAGCATAGCGGCGGTTAAACTCGCTGCAAACCTCATGAGGCATTGCAGTAACCGCACCCATAATCTCAGTATCAAATAAATCACGTGAGTTAGCCGTATCCTCGATTATCCCCTTCTCAACGGCATATGAAACAAGCTTATCAAGTATATCGTCAACAGAAGGCTCAGACTTATCCTCCAAAGGCTCTTCCCAATCCGAAGCTCTCATAATGTGCATAAGACTGTTTCTAACCACTATCTCGTCAACGGGTTCAATAAGTCCGTTCTTTATCGAATAGTTTATCAAAAGCTGAATATAACTGCAAACCATAAATTTGTCCTCCAAAGAAGTTATAAACCTACATTAAAATTATATCACCGCCGCTTAATAATGTCAATATTTGCATTTTCCAAAAAAATAATGTATAATATATCAAAAAAGAAGGAATGGGAAAAATGTCTGTCAGTTATCTTTGTCCGGTCTGCAATTCGCCGCTGAAAAAAGAAAACGGAGCATTCAAATGTCAAAACAGCCACTGCTTTGATATTTCCAAGGAGGGATATGTGAATCTGATAAGGGGAAGCGGAAAAAAGGGTCACGGAGACGATAAGCTTATGGTAAAAGCCCGCCGTGATTTTTTGTCAAAAGGGTATTACGGTCATCTGAGAGGAGGGCTATGCAAAAAAATCGCCGATATATCCTCCAAAAATTGCTCACTCCTCGACTCAGGCTGCGGCGAAGGGTATTATACACAAGCATTTGCCGCTGAGCTGAAGAAAAGGGGCGGCGGAGAAATATTCGGCGTGGACTTATCCAAGGAAGCCCTGAAGCTTGCCGCAAAAACGGTAAAGGGAGCAAGCTTTGCCGCCGCAAGCGTTTACCGTATGCCGTTTCCCGACGAATCCTTCGATATAGTTACCTCTGTGTTTGCTCCCTTGGCTTTGGAGGAATTTAAAAGAGTGCTTAAAAAAGAGGGATATTTTATAACGGCAGTACCTCTTGAAAATCACCTCTATTCGCTTAAAAAAGCAGTTTACAATGCCCCCTACAAAAATAAACCCGAGCCGACAGACCTTAAAGGCTTCACGCTTACAGACTCCGCAGAAGTAAAAAAAGAAATTACTCTTACATCAAAGGAGGACGTAAAAAATTTGTTTAAAATGACCCCTTACTATTACAAAACCTCCTCCGAGGATCAGGCTAAGCTTGATAATCTTGAAACGCTTACCGTGGAAACGGAATTTATAATACTTGTTTACAAAAAATATTGAGGAGACAAAAATGGCAAAAACAATTTTCAGAAGAAAAAAGAACCCGGCAAAAATCATTTTAATCATTTTACTTGTTCTGCTGTCAGTATTTTCGATTGCATCATTCGTTATAGTTAAAATAAACTTTGACGATATTTTCGGCAGAACCGTTTATAACGACCTGACCTCATCTCTCAGATACAAGGACATTGAAAGCCGTTATCCCCGCGAGCTGCTGTCCTTCAATTCGGGAGAAAACAAGTTACAGGGTTATCTGTACGGCGCCGAAAACACTAAAGGTCTTGTGGTAATTTCTCACGGATTAGGGGGAGGCTCGGAAAACTACCTTATGCAAACCACCCGCTTTGTAGACGAAGGGTATCAGGTTTTCGGCTTCGACAATACCGGCTGTTACCAAAGCGAGGGCGATAGCTGCATAGGGCTTGTACAATCGGTAATTGATTTGGACGCCGCTCTTACGTTCATTGAGGGCGAGGAACGCTTCAAGGAGCTGCCCGTACTGCTTTTCGGACATAGCTGGGGCGGCTACGCAGTGTCTGCAATATTCAACTATGACCATAACATAACCGCTTCGGTAAGCGTTGCGGGCTTTAACAATCCGATGCAGATGATAATAGAATGGGCAAGAAATATGATGGGCGGCTTTGCCTACGTTGAATACCCTTACATATGGCTTTATCAGAGGACAATATTTGGCAATGACCTTGATATAACCGCATTAAACGGCATTAACAGCACCGATACCCCCATACTGCTGATACACGGCTCGGAGGATACCACAATAGGAATTGACGAATCCGCAATAATGGCATACCGCAACGAAATAACAAATCCCAACGTCAGCTGCAAAATTCTTGACAAGAAGCGGCAAAACGGTCACAATTCCCTTTTCTACTCCATAGAAACTCTTGACTACGCCGATGAAATAAACAAGCCTTATGAAGAGCTTTATGAAAAGTATAACGGTGAAATACCGGAAGATGTGGAAAGGAATTTTTACAATAATATCGATAAGAGTAAATGCAATGAGCTTAACGAGGATTTAATTGAGTGCGTTTTGGATTTTTATGAAGAAGCATTGACAAAATAAAAAATAGAAATAGCGGCTGTGCAAATTTATTGCCTGCCGCTTTTTGCTTCTCTATCCAAACAGCGCTGCTTCTACGCCAATAACTGCCCATCAACAGGGGCGAAGCCGGTTCGCCTATCGGCGAACCACACGCTGCTCCGCAGCGTGACCGTCGGCTGAAGCCGACGGCGGCTTCGCCGCACTGTAATCCGAAACCGACAGCCTCTTTACACCCCCCCGTCAACAACAACCGTCTCCCCCGTAACAAACTCCGCCTCCGCCAAATACCTCACCGCCCCCGCAACGTCCTCAGGCTTTCCGATCCTGCCAAGTGAAGTACCCTCGGCAAAATTCCTAACCTCCTCCCGGGACAAATGGGAATTCATCTCACTTTCGATAAAACCCGGCGCAACGCAATTGACCCTTATCCCCGAAGCGCCGACTTCACGGGACAGTGCCTTTGTAAACCCGATAATCCCTGCCTTTGCCGCCGAGTAAGCCACCTCGCAGGAACCGCCGTACACTCCCCAGATTGAGGAAACATTAATAATACACCCGCTCTTCTTCCTTATCATAAACGGCAAAAATGCTTTAGCAGCCCTCATTGCCCCCAAAAGGTCGGTATCGACAACACAGCTAAGCTCTTCATCTGACATATCGGTAAACAGCCCGTTCCAAGCTATCCCCGCATTGTTAATGAGCAAATCACAGCCCCCCGCCGCCTTTACCAAGCCCTCAATATCCTCGGAGCTTCTCAAATCGCAGCGAACCGTTTCCGCACCATAGCTTGAAGCAATCCGCTCAGCCCGCTCCCTGCCGCTGCAATAGGTGAACAACACCCGATAATCCCTTGCGAATTCCGCCACAAGCCTGCTGCCTATTGCTCCGCTTCCTCCGGTAATAACCGCCGTTTTCATCAGGAAACTGCCAACTCGCCGGACTTAGAGGAAACGGTAATCTCGGAAATGCCGCCCTCGCCCTTGGAAATAACAAGGTTAGCCACCTTGTCCTCAAGCTCGCGGCGAATCACCCTGCGAATATCACGGCCGCCGTACTTACCGCCAAACGCCTTGCTTGCTATAGTCTTATATGCCGCCTCGGTAATCTTTAATTCAATATTCTTTTCGGCAAGAGCCGTTTTCATTTCTTCAAGCATTAGCTTTGCAATCTTCACATAATTCTCCTCGGTAAGAGGATTGAACACAACGATTTCGTCAATTCTTCCGAGAAATTCCGGGCGCAAAAACTCCTTAAGAGCGTTCATTGCCCTTTCCTTTGAAATATCCCCCTCGGTTTTTCCAAAGCCCAAGCCGCCGGAAGAGGTGTTGGAGGAACCCGCATTGGAGGTCATGGCAATAACGGTGTTTTCAAAGCTTACGGTGCGCCCGTGAGAATCGGTCACCTTTCCCTCGTCAAGAATCTGAAGCAGAATATTCATAACGTCCGGGTGCGCCTTCTCAATCTCATCAAAGAGAATAACCGAGTACGGTTTTCTGCGAACCTTTTCCGTAAGCTGACCTGCTTCGTCATAACCGATATATCCGGGAGGGGAGCCTATAATCTTGCTGACGCTGTACTTCTCCATATATTCGCTCATATCAAGGCGAATAAGCGGGTCTACCGTATCAAACATTTCACTTGCCAATACTCTTACAAGCTCCGTCTTTCCCACGCCGGTAGGTCCGACGAAAATGAAGGAGGCAGGACGTCTGCGGGCGGAAAGCTGTACCCTTGTGCGCTTAATAGCGGCAGCCACCAGCTCGCAGGCGCTGTCCTGTCCGATAACACGGCTTTTCAGAACGTCCTCAAGCTTAACGATCTTCTTAAACTCATTCTCCATTATCTTGCTTGCGGGAATGCCCGTCCAAAGCTCTATAACCTTTGAAACGTCCTCCTCGGTAACGTTAATCTGAGTTACCAAAGGCTCAAGCTCCTTTATCCTAAGCTCTTTTTTTGACATTTCGGTCTTGATCTCGGCAATACGCTCGTAGTTTATATTTTCCACCTCGGCGGAAAGCTCGTTAAGCTCTTTTTCAAGCTCTGTATTATCAGCCTTTAAGCCCTCATACTCCGCCAGCTCCTTGCTCTTTATTCCGGCGCAGGCCGACGCCTCGTCCAAAAGGTCTATTGCCTTGTCGGGAAGGTACCTGTCGGTAATGTAACGCTCGGAAAGCACGGCGCAGGAACGGAGAATATTATCGGAAACATGAATGCCGTGATGCTTCTCATAATAGCCCTTAATGCCCTGCAAAAGCTCGACCGTTTCCTCAATGGAAGGCTCGTTTACCGTTACCGGCTGGAAACGTCTTTCGAGCGCGCTGTCCTTTTCGATATACTTTCTGTATTCGTCAAAGGTAGTAGCGCCAATCACCTGTAATTCGCCCCTTGAAAGAGCGGGCTTAAACATATTGGCGGCGTTCATAGTGCCCTCGCTGTCACCGGTGCCCACAAGATTGTGAACCTCGTCAATAAACAGCAGGATATTGCCCGCCGACCTTACCTCTTCGATAAGAGACTTTACACGGCTCTCAAACTGCCCTCTGAACTGAGTGCCTGCAATAAGTGCGGTAAGGTCAAGAAGATAAAGCTCCTTCCCTCTGAGCCTGAAAGGAACATCGTTAGCCACTAACTTCTGAGCGATTCCCTCTGCAATGGCGGTTTTTCCTACGCCCGGTTCGCCGATAAGACAGGGGTTATTTTTGGTGCGCCTTGAAAGTATCTGGGTTACACGGTAAATTTCCTTGTCTCGTCCGATAATTCTGTCAAGCTCCCCTCTTTTTGCTTTAGCCGTCAGATTGGTGCAGAAGGTATCGAGGAATTTACGCTTTTTGTTCTGCTTTTCGCTGTTCTTTTCCTTTTTCTTTTTCTTGTCTTTATCCGCTTCCGCTTCCTTTTCCGAATTTTTAGAATCATTGGGAACGGACTTTTCAAAAAGACTTCTCAAAAACGGCGGCATAGTGCTTGCTCCCCCGCTCTTAAAGCCGTCTACCTGTTCGTCGTCGTCATTCTCGTTTTCTTCAGAGTCTTCTCCCTCCTCGGATTCGTCCAAAAGGGACTGAAACTCGTCCGAACCGAAAAGCATTTCCATTTCGTTTTCCAAATCCTCTTCGGAGAGTCCAAGCTGTTTTATATATTCGCTCACCTGAGGAACATTAAGCTCCTTAGCGCATTTTAAACACAAACCCTCGTTGTGCTTTTCGTTGCCCTGCATAGTAGTGATAAACACTACGGCAGGACGCTTTTTGCACCGTCCGCACATCATCATAGCCGTTTGCCTCCTTACCTTTCTCTTATATGACAGCGCCTTTTTATGTTTATGAAGCTCAGCTTCCTTTCAAAAGCTCCCTTTGAGCCGCCCTGTCATTATACAAGCAAATCAAGAAATTCAAAGTAGTATATTTTTCTGAAAATAAAGGTTTCATCGATTGTCATAGTATTCAGGAAAATAAGCTCGTTTCCTGAAAGAGCAATTATCACCTGAACAAAAATACAAACAAGGAATACTACGATAGCCCCCTGAACTACGCCCGCTATTGCTCCCAAAACCTTATTAACCCCGCCCACAAGCGGAATATCGTTTATTTTTGTCATCAGCTTAGAGAGCAAGCTGAGAACAACTACTATTATAACAAACAATATCAAAAAAATCAATGCCCTCATAGGCACAACCACCACGGGCTTTACCATATTATCTGTTATTGTCTCTGCAAAATCCTCGGTCTCCACATCGAGAATGCTGATAACGACGTCGGTTATTTTATCCTCGGAGGCTATTGAATCGGCGATTCCCGACATAAAGGAGGGCAGTGATTCCGCAATTTCATTTACTGCGCTGTCAATCTGACCGAATGCGGTACCCTTTGAAATATTGTCGGATATAACATTGGCAAGTATCACCTTATTAACGCCATACTCCTCTTTTTCGGAAGCGGAAATCTCAATGCTTCCCAAATTAACGGAGGAATAATCGAAGTCCTTATCGATTCCAAAGGCGGTTAAATCAACATCTTTCAATCCCGTTTCGCTTAAATCAAGTCTTGACAGGTCTAAATTCACCTTTCCTGCGCTGTCCGCCTCGGTGTTTATCTCGGTAATGGGCGTTCCGTTTATCTTTGCCTTATTAATATCCACCTTTTTCAGGTCGGCAATAACCGTATTATCCACCACGCTGCCAATCTGCTCGTTTATGCCGTCGGAAACGGCGTCTTTTATCATATTCTCATAAATAGCATCGGATATAACGCCGCTTAGTGGCAATGCTGCAATAAAAGCCGCTATCATTGCCACTACCCCCACTAAGATAGAAACAAAGCCTTTATGTATCCCCTTAAACAAGCATAACAGCAAAAGCACAACTACCGAAATGTCAAAAGCCCAAAAAAACTGAGTACCCATAATTTTTCCTTTCTAAAAAACCATTTTTTATACTAATTTTTATTTAAAAATGGACAACATTTTTAAATCATTCGGCAAAGCCGAATGCACCGCCGAAAGGCGGTGAAAAATTTAAGTTCAATACTATTTCTTGCGGGAACGAAGTTCCCGCACCCTTGCCGTAGGCAAGGGTAATTAAAAAAATGTATTTTTTTAATTAAGAAATAGTATTATAAATCCAATTTATCAACGGTATTGTATCCCAAAAACAAAACCGAATTTCCTATTTTAACAAAAGAAACATAATCGTCCGACAGCGGTTCCTCCGTTACCGTTTCCATATCGGTATTAAAGCCGAGCAGCTCCCCCGACTGTACAATGTAAAACCTGTCTCCGTCGGCGCAAAGCACATTGATATTGGTGCTTACCGTTTTGCTTGAAACAGCGTTCATTTCGTAATCCACAGCGGTAAGAACCTTTTTATTGGAAGCGGAATCAAGGTAGATAATTCCCATTGCAGAATCCGAGCTGTCACAGCATAAAACCGTCCCCGTAAATGTCTTTTCTCCCACAAGACTGCCGTCGCTTTCCTTAAGTGAAACGCCGTAATTATCGTACAGCACGCAAACGTTGCCCTTCTTTAGATATATGTTCAGCGGAATGGAAGCTCCTTTTCTCTTATAGCTCCAGACTGCGTCCGTTTCATTGGTAATATCGTACTTATATATTACCGAATACATTTCGCCGTTCTCAGCTCCAACTGCGGCGACATAAATATACCGTTCATCGGAGGAAAAATGTATTCCCGTAATATTTTCATCAATAAACTTTCTTGTGTATCTCCATTCGCCGCTGCCGTCATAAATATAAATTATATTGGAATACCTGTCGGAGTTGGTGACAATTGCCGCCGAATCCTTATCTCCGAGAAAAGCGCAGATAATTTTTTCTTCCACAGTGTGACTGTACACCAACCTTGTTTTATTGTACACCGAAAAGCTGCTGTAATCCTTATCGTAAAGGAGAATGCGGCTTGAATTGGAGCATCTCACCGGCTTTGAATAGCTGTGTCTTACCGCATAATTCTGCCCTCCGTCCATTCTGTAGGTATACAGATATGTATCGGTAAGCAAAGAAAAACCGTCTCCGAACCTCTCAAAGGAATATGAAGCGCTGCCCGAAAGCTTTATCGGGAAACCCACATCATCTGAGGTTTTAGTATCTATTTTTGAAGCAATACCTCGAAACGGCTCAACTATCGCATTAAAATTTGCCGCAATAACAACTGCCAGCACAAATACCGCCAACACAACGACAAGCTTTGTTACTGCCTTTTTTCGCCTTCTCTTTTTTCGGTACTCAACAAGGTCGGTAACCTTGCCGCTTCCTTTTCCGTTTTCCGTCATTGTATCTCCTTATAAAAAACCTTGTTAAGATAAAGTCCGGAAGGCGGAAGCGTCTTGCCTGCCAATTCCCTTTCTCCTCCTTCAACCGACCTCTTAACCTCCTCTAAGCTTCGCTTTCCCTCGCTTACATAAATAAGCGTACCCACAATTATTCTGACCATATTATGAAGGAACCCGTCTCCGCTTACAAAAAAGAGGGTTAGTTCTTCTTTTTCCTCTATCCGTATATCAAAAACCGTTCTTATGGTGGATTTCAGATGCTCCTTAGCCTCCGCCTTGCAAAATGCCGAAAAATCGTGCCGCCCCTTAATTATCTCCGCCGCCGCCCTCATTTTTTCCAAATCAAGCCGGTAAGGATAATTAAAGGCAAGACCTTCCGAAAAAACATTCCGTACACCGCTTCGGTCCACTATATAAACATACTCCTTGCCCTTACAGTCAAAGCGGGCGTGGAAATCATCTCTTGCTCTCTCGCACCTCATAACCGCAATATCAGGGGGCAGCAAACCGTTCATACCCACTACCAAGCCCTTTTCGTCAATGCCGCTTAAACTCTCATCATACTTGACATTAAAAACAAATTCCTTAGCATGGACTCCCGAATCCGTCCTTGAACAGCCGTTAATGGAAACCTTTTGATTAAACAGCTTTGACAATGCCTTTTCCGTAACGTCCTGAACCGTGTTGCCCGAGGGCTGGCTCTGATAGCCGTTATATCTTCTCCCATTGTAGGAAATAATAAACTTTAAATTTTTCATACAAAATAAATATTGTCAACAATTATAAACCCAAGCACGGTAAGCATAAGCAGTGAAATGATGTAATCGATTTTCCCCGCCTTAAGCTGTCTCAGCTTTGTTCTTCCCTCGCCGCCTCTGTAGCAGCGGCATTCCATTGCCATTGCAAGCTCGTTGGCTCTCTTAAACGACGAAACAAACAAAGGAATAAGAATAGGAATAAGCGCCTTAGCCCGCTGTAAAAGTCCGCCGGTGTCAAGATTTGCTCCCCTTGCCTTCTGAGCCGACATTATCTTGTCCGTTTCCTCAATAAGTGTAGGAATAAATCTAAGGGCAATGGTCATCATCATTGCCAGCTCATGAACCGGAAGCTTAATTTTCTTTAGCGGCGACAAAAGCCTTTCGATAGCGTCGGTAAGCACTATCGGGGAAGTAGTGTATGTTAAAAGCGACATTCCTATGATAAGGCAGACGATTCTGACTATCATAAAAATCGCCGTGGTTATGCCCTCTGAAAAAATCGTTATTACCCACCAGCTTACAAGCGGCTCTCCCGTTCCCTTGACAAAGAACAGGTTTAATATTGCCGTAAACAATATAAGGGGCAAAAGCGGCTTTAAGCTTTTAATCATCATTATGGGCTTTATCTCCGAAACGCAGTAAGCCATAATGATAAAAAGCCCCGCTACCGCCAAGGAAACAAAATTATTTGCCACAAACAACATTACGACGTATAATATGTCAAGGACGATTTTAAACCTGCTGTCCATTCGGTGAATAACCGAATTTCCGGGGAAATACTGTCCTATGGTTATATCTTTAAGCATTTGTCTTTCCTTTTATTATCTTTAAAAGTCTTTCTTTTGCCCGTTCTACGGTATATATATCCTGCCCTATGTCTATTCCGTTTTCGGCAAGAAGCTGTGAAAGCTTTGTTATCTGAGGAACGTCAAGTCCTATCATTTGCAGCTCCTTTGCCTTTGAGAAAACCTTATCGGTGGTATCGTAGCAGAAAAGGTGTCCCCTGTTCATAACCATTACCTTGTCCGCATACTTAACTATATCCTCCATTGAGTGAGAAACAAGGAGAATTGTAGTACCCGAATGCTTATGATATTCGGATATTTTTTCCAATACCTTGTCCCTTCCCGCCGGGTCAAGCCCTGCCGCAGGCTCGTCAAGTATAAGTATCTTCGGCTCCATGGCGATAACTCCCGCCAATGCCACACGGCGCTTCTGTCCTCCCGAAAGGTCAAAGGGCGACCGCTCCAAAAGCTCCTTGTCTATACCCATTTCCTCGGCTGCCTTATGAACTCTTTTATCAATCTCCTCTTCGGAAAGCCCCATATTTTTAGGACCGAAGGCTATATCCTTATAAACCGTTTCCTCAAAGAGCTGATGCTCCGAATACTGGAAAACAAGACCTGCCTCAAACCGAATATCCTTTATATTAACGTCTTTATCCCAGATATTGCGTCCGTTTATGAAAACGTCCCCCGAGGTTTGCTTTAATAGTCCGTTCAAATGCTGAATAAAGGTCGACTTGCCGCTTCCGGTGTGACCGATTACCCCCACAAACTCTCCAAGCTCAACGGAAACGGTAACCTCGTCCACCGCCGTGGTTTCAAAGGGGGTTCCCACGCTGTATTTATAAGTCAGCTTATTAGTTTCAATAGCGTTCATTTATCCGCTCCGTTATCTGTCTTAATAATCCTCATCAATTCCTTTAATACCTCCTCCTCGGTCACTACCTCAGTGGAAATATCAATCCCTTCCTTCCGAAGCTCATAGGCAAGCTCCGTAACCTGCGGAACATCAAGACCTACCTCGTTAAGCCTTTCCACCTGTGAAAAAATCCTTCTCGGCACATCGTCCATAATGATTCGTCCCTTATCCATAACCACAACCCGCTCCGCCTGAGCCGCCTCGTCCATATAATGAGTGATAAGGACAACGGTAATACCGAACTCACTGTTCAGCTTCTTAATCGTCCTCATTACCGATTTTCGTCCCTTGGGGTCAAGCATGGCGGTAGGCTCGTCAAGCACTATGCAGCGTGGTCTCATAGCAATGATACCCGCAATGGCGATTCTCTGCTTTTGTCCTCCCGAAAGCTGGTGGGCGGAATGGAGACGGTACTTGTACATATCCACCGCATTTAACGCCTCGTCTACCCTCTCACGGATTTCAGCGGGAGGAATTCCGAGATTTTCGGGAGCAAAGGCAACGTCCTCCTCCACAATGGTAGCCACAAGCTGATTGTCGGGATTCTGAAACACCATGCCAACCGTTTGCCTTATATCATAAATCCGCTCATCGTCGGAGGTATCTATGCCGTTTACGAAAACCTTTCCCTCGTTTCCCACCAATATGCCGTTAAAATGCTTCGCAAGGGTAGATTTGCCGCAGCCATTATGCCCTAAAACAGCCAAGAACTGCCCCTCCGGAATATCAAGGCTAATGTTCTCCAAAACCTTATTCCCCCCGACAACGTTCCCTTCATCATCGGTGATAGGGTATTCAAAACTTAAATTTTTAACTTCGATAATATTCATTAAAGCTGCTCCTAAAAGGATTTAAAACCTGACAATCGCCGTATTGCCGCAAGGAATGGCAAGTCCCGTATTCATAACGGGAAGTCCTATTTCCTCCGCCGATACCCGTATCCTTCTTTCCGCTCCCACGGTCATCTGAAGCAAATAAGCCATTACGGAAGGCGAAAGCCCCGTCGTATAGCTGTTTAACAGAATAAACAGCGGATTCTCCGACAATACCTTGCTGCACCTCAGCATAAGCTCGTGTATACAGTCCTCTAACTTCCACATCTCCCCGTTGGTTCCTCTTCCATAGGAGGGCGGGTCAAGGATTATTCCGTCATACTTATTGCCCCGCTTTATCTCTCTGCCCAAAAACTTCATTGCATCGTCGACTATCCAGCGTATCGGCTTGTCCGAAAGACCGCTTAACCGTGCGTTTTCCTTTCCCCAATCAACCATTCCTTTAACTGCGTCAAGGTGACACACCCTTGCCCCTGCGGCTGCACAGGCTAAGCTTGCCCCTCCCGTATAGGCGAAAAGGTTGAGAACGCTCACAGGGCGTCCCGCATTCTTAATAAGCTCGGTGCAGTAATCCCAATTCACCGCCTGTTCGGGAAAAAGCCCCGTATGCTTAAAGCCTGTGGGCTTCACCATGAACCTGAGATTTTTGTAGTTTATCGTCCAGCTCTCGGGAAGTGATTTAACATACTCCCAATGACCGCCGCCGGAGGAAGAACGTATATATTTGGCGTCGGCATTATTCCATTCCTTAGAAGGACTTGAACATTTCCAGATTATCTGCGGGTCGGGGCGAATAAGCCTGACATTTCCCCAGCGCTCCAATCTTTCGCCCCCGGAGGTATCTATAAGGCAGTAATCCCGCCAACCGTCAGCAATTCTCATTGATATTTTTCCTTACTGTACTTATCGATTACATAATCTAATGTTTCTAAAAAGCTTTCTTCTCCTATTGTGTTTACCTTAAAGAACATAGCCTGACTTCCGCCCGTGGTCATTGCCGTAAAAAAAGTCCTGCCCTCTGATTCAATAAGGGTAAAGCTTAAGCTGACTCTGTTCTGACCAAAAGTGCTGTACCTCTCATAAGCACGAACTGCGCACCTCATATTTTCGGTTTCAAAATCCTCGGTTTCCTCATAGGAAGCGCTTGCGCTGCCGTCCATGATTGCGTTATGAAGCGAATACAATATCTCGTCAAACTCACCGTATAATTCACAGCTTACCTTTGCCATTTTATTGCTCCTTACAAAACACATTTCTATTTATTGCAAAGCTCCTCGGTTATCTTTTCACAGATAACGTCTACCCAATAATTTACCGCTTCGCTGTTGGTTCCTTCAATCATAACTCTCACCAAAGGCTCGGTGCCGCTCTCTCTTACAAGAATACGCCCCTTATCCCCCATAGCTTCCTCAGCCTGCTTTATAGTATCGGTAATAGCGGGAATCTTATCCCACAATCCCTTCTTATCCTCGCTTATTTCGATATTTTGGAGCAGCTGGGGGAAATCCGGTATCTCCCTTATAAGCTTGTGAAGGGTCAGCTGCTCCTCGCTGAGCATATTCAAAAGCTGGACTGCCGTAAGCTGTCCGTCTCCGGTAGTGGCATAGTCGAGGAAAATAATATGTCCCGACTGCTCTCCCCCGATATTATAACCGCTTTTCAGCATTTCCTCAAGCACATATCTGTCTCCCACAGAGGTACAAACGGTTTTCAGCCCCTTTTCCTTCATATATGTGTGGAAGCCCAAATTGCTCATAACCGTAACCACGGCGGTGTCCTTCTTAAGGGTTCCCTTTTCCCTCATATAATCGGAAAGCACCGCAATAAGCTTATCTCCGTCCACGACGTTGCCCGCCTCGTCCACGGCAAGACATCTGTCTGCGTCTCCGTCAAAGGCAACTCCCAAATTACACCCGTTTTCTTCAACGAAACGCTGTAAATTCTCAATATGAGTGGAGCCGCAGTTATCGTTGATATTACAGCCGTCGGGCTTATCGCTGAGCATAAGGCATACCGCCCCAAGATCGGTGAACAATTTTTCGGCAGTGGCGGAAGCGCTTCCGTTAGCGCAGTCAACAGCCACCTTAAGCCCGTAAAAGCTGCCGCTTACAGTGGACTTCAAATGCTCGATGTACTCCGACGCCGCTCCCTCCAAAACGCCTACCCTGCCTATATCACAGCCGTTTTTAAGCGCAATCTGCTCCGGCTTATCGAGAATAAGCTCTTCTATCTCCTCCTCAACGCTGTCGGGAAGCTTAAAGCCTGTGCCGGAAAACAGCTTAATGCCGTTATATTCAACAGAGTTGTGAGAAGCGGAAATCATTACTCCTGCGTCCGCCTTATGTGAGGTTACAAGATACGCCACCGCAGGAGTGGGAACAACGCCCAAAAGCTGTACGTCAACCCCTACCGATGTAATTCCCGCAACCAACGCCGCCTCCAACACGTCCGAGGATATTCTGGTGTCCTTTCCTATTAAAATCTGCGCCTTGCCGCCGTCGGTTTTATGTCTTGTAAGCACCGTGGCTGCTGCCCGCCCAATCTGCATTGCCGTTTCACAGGTAAGCTCGGTTATCGCTACTCCCCTTGCTCCGTCCGTTCCGAATAATCTGCCCATTCTTTTTCTCCTGTTAAATTTTAAATAAATGTTTGTCAAAATAATGTTTGCTGTCCGTCAAACTCGATTCCCAAATGCTTATAGGCAAGAGCGGTAGCCGTCCTGCCCCTCGGTGTTCTGGCAATAAAGCCAAGCTGCATAAGATAAGGCTCGCAAACGTCCTCCAAGGTAACCGCCTCCTCGCCTAAAGCGCTTGCCAATGTTTCAAGTCCCACGGGACCGCCGCTGTAGCCCTTTATTATCATCGTGAGCATGCGCCTGTCAAGCCCGTCAAGTCCAAGCTCGTCAATCTCAAGGCAGTTTAAAGCGTAATCCGCAAGCTCACGGGTAATTTTTCCCTCGCCCTTGACCTCGGCAAAGTCTCTGGCTCTCTTTAACAGCCTGTTGGCAATACGTGGCGTGCCTCTCGAACGTCTTGCAAGCTCAAAGGCTCCGTCCTTAACGGTGGGAATACCCAAAATCACCGCCGAACGCATAACTATTTCACAAAGCTGCCGGTGAGTGTACAGCTCCAATCTTTCCACCACGCCGAATCGGTCTCTCAAGGGTCCTGTGAGCTGTCCCGCACGGGTAGTTGCCCCAATAAGGGTAAAATGAGGAAGGTCAATGCGTATCGACTGTGCGTCGGGTCCCTTTCCTATCATTATATCAAGGGCATAATCCTCCATTGCGGGATAAAGAACCTCTTCAACCTGACGTGAAAGCCTGTGTATCTCGTCAATAAACAAAACGTCTCCGTCCTTAAGCGTAGTAAGAATCGAAGCAAGATTGCCGGGCTTTTCAATGGCAGGTCCCGAAGTAATCTTTATCTGAACTCCCATTTCATTGGCGATTATCCCCGACAAGGTGGTTTTGCCCAATCCGGGAGGACCGTACAGCAGCACATGGTCAAGAGGTTCTCCTCTTTTTTTAGCCGCCTCTATGTAAATTTTTAAATTTTCCTTTACCTTTTCCTGACCGATATACTCGGACAGGGTTTTGGGACGAAGGCTGAATTCTATGTCAATATCCTCCGGCTTAACGTTGGTTTCGATAACTCTGCCGTACTGTATATCCTCGTCCCCGTCCTCATTCGCACCGTGAAATCCGCCCATTTCTATTGCCATACAATTCACTTCCTTTCCGATATATTCAAGCAAAGCCTATCCTATTCACAAATCAAAAATTTTTTCGGCAGCAAGCTGAAAATCAACGTCCCGACAATCTTTTCAAGCCTTCCTTTACCAGCTCCTGAACAGTAAGCTCGGGGGATAAGCCCTCCAGCGCCTTTTGCGCCTGAGCGTTGGTAAAGCCGAGCACCATAAGCGCCGTAAGAGCCTCGGAGAAAGCGCTGCCGCCCGCTGCCTTCAAATCTATCTGAGGAATGCCCGTGTCCTCAAAGGAGCTGTCCTTGCTTATTTTGTCCTTTAGTTCAAAGATTATCTTTTGAGCGGTTTTCTTGCCGATTCCCTGAGCCTTGGAAATTCTGCTGTAATCATCATTTACCACTGCCAAAGCAAATTCCTGAGGATTCAGCACCGAGAGAATCGCAATAGCGTACTTACAGCCCACACCCGAAACCGAAATCAGCATCTTAAAGCAGTTAAGCTCCGCCTCGTCCGAGAACCCGAAAAGCTCCACTGCGTCCTGCCTTAAATTCAAATAAGTGAACAGCTTAAGCTGTTCCCCCATTACCGCCCTTGAAACGGCGGAAGCGGTGGAATGACAGGCATAGCCTACTCCTCCGCACTCGACCACAATCATATTCTGTCCGATATAAGCAACTGTTCCGTTTAAACTGTAAATCATAATCTGACCTTTCCTTACTGAACCTTTTTCCCAAATCCCGCCAAAAGCGAGTTATCTGTATGAGCATGACAAACCGCAATCGCCAAAGCGTCCGCCGTATCATCGGGCTTAGGGATTTCCGAGAGCTTCAGCACCCTTTTGGTCATCTCCTGAACCTGTCTCTTAACTGCCTGACCGTAGCCGGTAATGGACTTTTTAACCTCAAGGGGGGTATACTCTCTTATCAAAATATTTCTCTGACTTGCCGCCAGCAGAATTACTCCTCTTGCTTCCGCCACATCGATTGCCGTTTTCTGATTATTCTGAAAGTACAGCTTTTCAATTGCCAAGCTTTCGGGTTCGTATATATCCAGTATCTGACATACGTCCTGATAAATGGTTCTGAGCCTGATATTAAAATCAGTCCCCGCCTCAGTGGTAATTGCGCCGTAATCCACGGTTTTGAACCTGCCGTTATCATATTCGATTATACCGAAGCCCACTATTGCGTAACCCGGGTCAATGCCGATTATTCTCATCACAATATCCAATCTCTATGCCGAATCATATTTATAAATTAGACAGTTTAAATTAATTATATCACAAAACATTTATTTTTGCAAGTTTTTTAAGTTAAGCCAAATTTTCACCATTTCAAAAACAAAAGCTTCCGCTTACCTTTCCAAAAGGCAAACGGAAGCTTTTATTTTTTAATTTTCGGAATCTCCCTTAACATATTTGCTGAGAAGCTTCCATACCTCGCCGACGTCAATAGGCTTAGCCATATGAGCGTTCATACCGCTTTCAATACACTTTTTTATATCCTCGGAAAATGCGTCCGCCGTCATAGCGATAATCGGAAGCTGTGAATCCGCTCTGTCGAGCTTACGGATAATCTCGGTAGCCTCCAATCCGTTCATAACGGGCATTCTCACGTCCATAAGAATCGCCTGATAATATCCTATCTCCGAGGACTTGAATTTATCAACGCAAATCTGACCGTTTTCAGCCAGCTCCATTTCAAGTCCCAGCTCGGCGGTAAGCAGCTCGTAGGCAACCTCCCAGTTAAGCTCATTATCCTCCGCCACAAGCACTCTGACGCCTTTAAGGTTATTCTTGTCGTTTTCCTGAACTGCGTCCTCCTCGGAATAGCCCTCCGCATACTGGCGAAGGCCGTAATACAATGTGGACTTAAACAAGGGCTTTGAAATAAATCCGGTAACTCCCGCTTCCCTTGCTTCTTCTTCAATTTCCGAGCAGTCATAAGCGGAAATAAGAATAATCGGTATGGAATCATCTTCAATTATTTTATGAATTCTTCTTGCAGTTTCAATGCCGTCGATCTCAGGCAGCTTCCAGTCCAAAAGAATAATTTGATAATTTTTATGTCTATTGTGCCGCTCTGCAATCATCTTCAAAGCCGTTTCACCGTCCATAGCCGATTCAACATTCACGCCGATTTCGCCCAACGACTTAACTACCCCGTCGCAAACCTCCTTATCATCGTCCACCACTAACATATCCCATTTAGGAAGCATCATCATATCTTCCTGAAGAGCAGTCGCTCTCTCCAAATCGACAGCAATGCGGAATTCTGTTCCTTTTCCCTGCTCGCTGTCCACTTCTATAGTGCCCTTCATAGCGTCGATAATGTACTTGGTGATCGCCATGCCAAGACCGGTGCCCTCGGTTTTCTGAACCCGCTTGCTGTCCTCTCTTGCGAATGAATCAAAAATCTTTTCCTTAAATTCTGGAGACATTCCGATGCCGGTATCCTTAACGTTAATATGAACCTTAACGAAATTATCTCCTTTTTCGGAATCCTCCTGATAGAGAGCCACCTGAATAGTACCCTCGTCGGGAGTAAACTTGATAGCGTTTGACAGGATATTCAGAACCACCTGATTAAGACGAAGGCTGTCGCAATAAACATTTTCCGTCTGAATATCATAAATTCTCACATCGAACTTTTGTCTTCTGCTCTTTATCTGAGGCTGTACGATATTAACAAAATCGCTCATAATCTCCCTTAAGGAAATGTTATCGATATTAAGCGTCATTTTTCCGCTTTCTATCTTCGACATATCGAGAATATCGTTAATAAGACCTAACAAATGCTTGCTCGAAAGAGAAATCTTCCTGAGACAGGTACGAACCTGAGCTATATTGTCAATATTTGCAATGGCAATTGCGGTCATACCCACTATTCCGTTCATAGGAGTCCGTATATCATGGCTCATATTGGACAGAAACTCGCTCTTCGCCTTATTTGCCCGAATAGCCTCCGAACGGGCAACCTCGACCTCCTTTATCTGCCGCTGAGTAAGGCGGTAATACGCTATAAACAATATTACAACAAATAAAAATATAATGCCAATGCTGACAGAAAGATTTAAAACTCTGTTGCTTTCCAAATGGTTCAATACCTTGCCAATATCGCTGTAAGGCATAACCGTAACCAAATACCACTCCGAGTTTGGAAGCTTGGTGCAGTAAAGGCTTCTTATTTCTCCATTATAAGAAAAGGTAGTGAAATATTCCTCGTTATCTTCAATGGCAGCTTTAAAATCATCTATGTACTGCTGAGGAGTTTTTCCGTTATATTCCCTATAGGTATTCGTTACATGGTCAAAAAAATTGTCATCGGGAGTATCTAAGCTTCGAATAATAAAGCTTCCGTCCCTGCGGATAATATGCGAAAACGTAAGGGTTGAAGAGCTTTCTAAGTCAAGAGACAAAATATAATCAATATAGTCGACAGAAATACCCGCTAACAAAGCCGTACACGTTTTTCCGTTCTCCATAGGATATTCGGCGGAGCTTCCCAAAATAATAACGTCCTCGCCCTTGCTGTTCTTGCCGATAGCGACCTTTTTTTCTCCGTTATTAAGAGAATTTATAAACGGTGCAGGGTCGACTAAGGCAAACTCATCGCCGTAAATCATCTCAATATCGCCTTCTCTGCTGAAAAGCGCAAGACAATCGAATTCACAAATCTGACCTTCGCTTATAAAATGCTTGTTAAGATCCTTATCTTCTAAAAATCCTTCCTGAATATTTCTTTTGTTTATGTTTTCCAGCTGATTAAGCCTAAGATTAATTGTGGTTTCAAAGTGCATGGAAATTTCCTTGCTTATTCCGGACATATAAAGGCTTCCCACCTGAGTTATGGCGTCCTCGCTTTTGGCGGCAACCGAAAAAGCATAAAAAAGCATAACGCTTACCACAACGCCAATCAGCGCTAAAAACCCTACTACTACAAAAATAAACGTTTCTTTTTTTATCTTGTTAATTTTTTCCATACATATGCCCTTTCTTGCTTATAAGGAATAAATTAAAAAAGTATTTGGCAGCTTTAATATGTAAATCCGCTTCTGTTATCATTTTTTAAAATCATTTCTTCCTCTTTACTTCCTTTGTGATTATTATAACATAAGAAAAGTGAGCAGAGCGAACGCTTCAACTAAAACGTTAAAATAATCACAAAATTTTAAATCATTTCTTCCTCTTTACTTCCTTTGTGATTATTATAACATAAGAAAAGTGA
>CAYMFX010000029.1:0-1241 GCA_964389845.1 uncultured Ruminiclostridium sp. | reverse complement strand
CAAAATTTTAAATCATTTCTTCCTCTTTACTTCCTTTGTGATTATTATAACATAAATCCGATTTTTTTCAAGCCTTTTTGAAAATAATCAAAGAATTATATTTTCGCATAGGTTTGTTCCGTATGCTGTGACAAATAACAATTTTTTCTTGTTAAGCTTGATTGAGCAAAAACAAAGCTTCCGTTTTTCACATCGGAGAAAACGGAAGCTTTGTTTTTATTTACTCGCTTTTTTTGCAGCTTTATATGCCTTATATTCCTCAACACGCCTTTTATGCTCGACAACCGTTTCCAAATATTTTTCATCATTGCTCCGGCCGAATTTATCCAGCCACTTTGGTCTTATTATAAAGAAAACGCCCAGCGCCACTATAAATATGCTGATAAATTGTGAGCTTGACAATGCGGCAATGTGTCCTCGGATGAGGTCGCCCCTGAAAAATTCCAAAACGAACCTGATAATGCCGTAGGATACTAAATATAGCCCGGAGGTAAACCAGCGTCTTTTCGATTTTCTGTAAACAACGGCAAGCACTGCCCACAAAACCAAATTCGCCGACGATTCTATAAGCTGTATCGGCAAAAGCTCCACACCCGCAGGCGCTCCTCCTAAATTATTTTCGGGATATACAACGGAAATCGGTCCGTGATACTCCATTCCGTAGCAGCAGCCCCCTAAAAAGCAGCCCACCCTTCCAAAGGCATGGAAAAGAGGAACTCCCGAAAACCCAAGATCGAACATTTCCGCATAGGGCGTCTTATATTTTTTCATATAAAACAGCGCTCCGAATATTGCGCCTATAAGACCGCCGTAAAACACCATTCCGCCGGTGACTATCTGAAAAAGCCAGATTTCGGCGTTTTGCCAAAAATTCTTATCGTCATACCAGACAAAATTCGCAGAGGTAAAAAGGAACATCAGCTTAGCGCCGATAAACGCCGCCGTTCCCGCAAATACAAGCATAAACAGCATGTCCTGATATTCAATCTTTACAAAGCCTTTTCTGGGCTTTCTGCACTGCAATATGAAGTAAAGGCACATAAAAACGCCTCCCGCCACTGCGCATACAGAATAAGTCGGTACTGTCCTTCCGAAAATTTCAAAGCTGGAAAACATAAACCTTCCTCCGATAACCTTTATGAAAACAAAGTCAGTCCGAATATCATCATTCAGACTGACTGTTTTGACATTATGTCTCAATAGCTCGCTTTAAGAACCTGTCTTCACAAGATTTGTGCGTG
>CAYMFX010000028.1:0-22210 GCA_964389845.1 uncultured Ruminiclostridium sp. | reverse complement strand
CGAATTTGTGGGTTGTTCTTTCATTGTGCGTCCGAAGTATGAGCTTAACACCTTTTTCCTGCTCCTTGATACGGCGGTTGATTTCGTCCTGAATTGCGTAATAGTCATATCCGGCGGCAGTAAGGTCATCATAACGCTGCTGTCCGTTGCCCCATTTACCTGCCCAAACCTCCGCCACAATCTGGTCAAGCGGTTTTTTTACGGCAGCTTCTGCTGTTATTCCGTGCGCCTTGTACCAAGCGGCGGTTTCGGAGGGATAATCCACAAAGCACACATCGGCGTCTATCTTCATACCCGCCGAGTATCTTAAGCCGCTCTGCCACATTTTCTGTCCGTACTGTGCGGGGCGTGTCGTCCAATGAGCCAGCCATAAATCCTTTTTGTTAAGTATTCTGTCTTTTTCAAGATAGGTTTCAATCCAGCTGGGATTTACATAAATACCGCCGGGATAGCCGAGCTTTTCGATCTCATCAATAAATGCAAGCGCAATATCTGTTGCCGTTTCTTTTCCGAGGCTTGCGGTCTGCATTTCCTCAAGGTCGATAAATACGGGGTATGCAGGCAGGGGATACTGCTTGATCTGCTCCGCACAGAATTGTGCTTCTTTTTTCGCATCATCAATGCTGAGGGCGCAGGAATAGTGATAGAAGCCGTAGTCAATGCCCTGTGAAATACAACCGTTGACGTGTCTGTTAACCGAATATACAGATTTATCGCTTTTAATAGGTCATGAAAATTATTTAAAGCTTATTGAGAAATTTGTTGGCACTCAAATTTATATTCCTACGTTGCACTTCGTTAATCGTGATCAGCGAGAGAGAGCAATAAAAAACGATTTTTACAAAGGCGCAAATATATGTGATTTAGTAAACAAATACAACCTCAGCGAATCGACAATCAGAAGGATATTAAAAAAACGTTAATTTGATTAAAAGCCTATGCCAAAAGCATAGGCTTTTGGCGGGACTAAATTTTGTTAGTTTAAAAACTATATGAATTATATTGTAATTATTTGCAACTTTAAAGGCTATATTTGTGCCTTGTGAATAAAGCGGTTTTGAACATCTTGCACAAAAATCTGACGGTTTTGGGGAGAGTGAGCGAGGCGGAGAAAAGATGTGTTTAGGTTATAACTTAAAATTTGGTTAAATTAGACTGTTCCTGTAAAGCCGCTTAAATAAAGGGTTTGTGGCTATTAAAGCTCGCAACCAACCAGTTGGTTGCGAGCAAGCATTTTGTTGGTTGAGTTGGTTGCGATTTTAGATATTAATTCTCACCCTATTCTTTCCTATCATTTTAACATTAAAATGGCAAAATCCGCTCCCAATAGGCATTTAAACGATTGCCTTTTCATTAAAATGGTCTTAAAATGATTTTTTAAAACGATCTGCCCGATCCTACCCGAAAAGAAAAAAGAGGGCGTTTTGCCCTCAAAATTTTTGACATGTTAGTCAACAAATCATTTCGTTAGTCTCCGTTTGCGGTTCGGAATAATCCGCATTGCAAAGCCTTTTTCCGCCGTTTGTCTCGATAAACCCGTTTTTCCCGTGATTTCCCGTTTTTGGATTTTGCTTGTCAAATAACAGTGGCGCTGTTTATCAGTAATATTTAAATAATCACTACTTTATTAAATTAATAAATTCAGTTGGAGCAACTGAATTTACACAATACTGCTAAGCGCATAAATCGGGTAAAGTGAAAACCATTTTGCAAAATCAATTCCCATTACAGCGAGAGTAGGAGGTACGGCAAAAATTGCGAGTCCGGCAAACAGCGTTCCTGTACCTCTTTTTATCTTTTGCGAAATCAGCAGCACGGCTCCCGTTACGATCATGAACGTAATAATTTGCAGTATTATCATCAGCGCAATAAACGCCCAAATCGGTATATTTACTGCAAGATTATAATACATCGGCAAGTCCGATGCAGAGCCTGCCAACATTCCCAATGGGAAGACCTTGGAGATAGATATTATGCGAAATACCCATGGCACTGCTGCTGTACTTGCCACACAAATTGCGCAAACCAATATTTTTGAAATGATAATTTTACGCTTGCCTTTGGCTGTAGCTGAAATTAAATTCCATGATTTATACCGTTCTTCGATTGGCAATACATTTGAAAAAGCGAACACCATACACAATGTCAAAAGCAGATAATCGGTAAGGTATCCTTTGCCGTGCCTGCCGAACAGATAACCGTAACCCGTGTCGTAGATAAGCATGCCGCCGCTCTCCTTTGCGTGATTATACTGCTCCCAAACACGGAGAAAATATGGATAAAACATAGTCTGTGCCTGATAGGCGGACTTTATCCGTTCTCCTTCAGCTCTTTCAATCTCACCGCTGCTTATCATTTCCTCTATCAATTCTATCTGCTTGAACGCATTTTCGTAACGTTCGTTTTCGTTAAGAATTTTTTCTTCGGATTCATCGGTGAGTTTCCCTTCGACCGACAGAATAAATTTTTGATAATATTCCTCGCCCACCGACACCGTATATTCCCGGTTAAGATTGCCGTATCCTATCAGAAGCAGAAAAATCAGCAGCACTGCCGCTCCCCGGTTTGTAAAGAGAATTTTGTGCGCTTCATGAAGAATCATGCTTCCGTGAAAAGGAGAGAGCGGCAACACTATGCGCTTGCGCCGAATTTCAAGACTGCGTCCTTTAGCAAATAATACGAACGCAGCTGTTATTGCTCCCACAAGACAAGCTGCTATAAGAATAATTCCCAGCGTTAAGCGGTTTACAGGATATTCATTGATATTGAAATTCAGATAGCCGCCGAGCAGCTCCTTCGGATCAATAAGCCCCCAAAATGACAGGTATTTAACAGGCGCAAATTTTGAATATGCGGGGATAAATATGTACGCCGCATAATTCAGAGCTAAAAATCCCACCCCGCAAAGCGGCAGTACAAATCCGCGGGAGCTTACTATTGCCACAATGCAAAGCGCCGTACCAAGCGTAAAAAGCACAATGCTTTTTATGAGATACCGAAGCAGAAAATATTCTCCCAACGTGATTTTTAGATTGCTTTCGGTGAAGTCGGCTACCGATTGCAGCGACGCCGAAAAATCACATATTCCCGTGGTGACTTGCGCATAAACAAAATTTGCGCCGAACAGCAGCGCCGTGACGGCAAAGCAGCATATCAGCATTGCCGAAAGCTTTGCGCCAAGGCATTTTGCTATTCCTCCGCAGGAAGTGCGGGTGATGTAGAAAAGGCCCTTTTCCTTTTCATCGGTTATCAGTCCCCCAGCAAACAAAAACACCGACAAAATCAACAGCAGGTCGGTTACAAGGCTTTGCGAAGCGTTTTTCACTCCGTGCGACGGCGCAAAACGAATGTTATCGGCGGTCATTCCCTCGTGGTCATAGAAGCTTTTTTCGATATTCCTTTCCGAGAACGAGTTTCCGCCCTCCTTGTGAAAAATCGACACGCCGTTCAGAAGCTCCTTGTTTTCCCCGATTGACTTTATATAGTTATCATAATCCGCAACGACTTTACATTCCTCAAGAATTTCCTCTATAAAAGCCTGTTCCGTTTTCAGCGAATTTGTATATTTAAGATAATCTCCGGCGGCGTAAATATCCTTGTATTTTTCATAGACCTCACGCCGTGTCTTCAATAAAAGTTCAGCCGTTTCACGTCCGTAATCGGTGTTCTGGAGCTGAAAAAAGGTGACCGTCTCAACTATTTTCAAGCCGTTGATGTCCTCGAGAATTCCGTTAAGATACTCAATCTGTTCTTCCGCACTCATTGCCGAAATATCCTGCGAAATGGCTTTGTAAGCGGACAGCGGCGGTTCGGACTCGTTAGGCTTGTTGAAATACCATACCAAGAAAATATTTATCAGAAGCAGCATAAGTATAAGCAGGCCTTTTTTTCGTAGTATTTTTTCCAATTCAAACGGAATTTGCTTTATCATTTTCTCCGTCCTCCTCAAAAAGCTTCATATAAACGTGCTCCATATCCTCGCCGCTGTACTTTCTGCAAAGCTCCGAAACCGTGCCTCTATCGGCTATTTCGCCGTCTTTCAGCAGAATAATCTCGTCCGCTATGGACTGAATGTCCGACACTACATGCGTGGATACAAGAATGATTTTATCTGTCGATATTTCTTTTATTTTCTCACGTATACGAACACGCTCTTTAGGGTCAAGTCCTGCCGTAGGCTCGTCGAGTATGACTATTTTAGGTTCGCCGAGAATTGCCTGCGCTATCAGAATACGCTGCTTCATGCCGCCCGAATATGCGCCGATGGGCTTTTTTGCCGCATCGGTAAGGTTTACGTAATTCAAAACTCGGTCTATCTCGGACTTCTGCTGTGAGCGGGGGATTTCCTTCAATGTCGCCATATATGATAAAAATCTGCGCCCCGAAAATGAGTCATAAAGCCCCTGCTGCTGCGGTGCATAACCGAGCATTTCACGGTATTTGCGCCCCAAGGAGCGGATATTTTCCCCGTCCGCCTTTACAATACCCGCATCGGGATGCAGGTTTCCCGTTATAACGTTCATCATGGTAGATTTTCCTGCGCCGTTTGGTCCTAAAAGACCGTATATTCCCTGCTCCAACGTGAGGGAAACGCCGCCAAGGGCAATTTTATCGCCGTATTTCTTTACTACATTCTCCAATTCCAATTTCATAGTTAGTTCCACTGCCTTTCAAAATCAATCCCAAGTTTCTTTAAGCGCATCTATTGGTTCAAAATTCGGCTGCCCGTTAAGCATGTCGTTTATGGAAATAAGTCCCGCCTTTCTTTTGCCAACTGTGTATGCTCCCGGATTATTCACAGACGGTATTTTCTCGGTTTCATAAATTATGACAGCTTTGTCAGAGGTAAGACCAAGCAGCACGTAATCATTGCCGAAGGATGTTGCAGAAACAAATTCGGACGCTGTCATATTTTCGCCGTTAAGGTCGGTAATATAAGTTTTGTTATCGTCCCAATTCTCTGTGACACGGGTAAAGCACATTTTATCAAGGAAAAATCCGTCAAGCCTGTATCCTTTCGGAACATTCAATTCGCTTTTTTCTCCTGTCAGCAAATCTGCGGCACAGACCGAATAGTCCTCACCTATCATATACAGCCGACCCTCGTCAAAGAAATGGTTATCAAGTGCGTACAGCTCTCCCGTTGTTTTTCGGAAGGTCTCCCTGATTTCCTTTGTGGCAAGGTCAAGAGTAAAGTATACCTCCTCGCATTTTTTCATAAACTCCCATGTTGCCGAATCGCTATCGCCAAAATTAGGAGAAGGCGCAAGTATCTCCATATTATCCCATATGCTTGTGCCGTTTGGATATGCCGTTCCCGACAGAATAAGCTTTCCGTCCTTGCAACCCATAATGTCAAGAGCAATGTTGTTGTAATCGTCTAACGGTATACGTTCGGTTATCTTATTCTCCGATGAAGAATATCTTATAAGCGCACGGTTTTTTGAATAGTAGAACACTGCGCCGTTTTTCTTCGATTCCGGGTTTTCGTAGATTTTCATTGCGGGAGTTTTTGCTGCAAACCAAATATCCTCGCCGTCGCCGAAAATCTTAGCTTCAATTACATCGCCCACATTGTCCGCTTCCCATATCTTCTGACGATTGGTGCCGTCGAGATTCATACGGTAAATACTTGCACGGCGTGTTTCCTCGGGCGGCTCATATCCCGGTGCGGTATACCCCCCACCCGATGACATTGTGCCGCTTTGGTCATATTCCGTGCTTAAAAGATACAAGTAGTCTCCGTTTATAAAAACGCCCGGAATTGATAAAAAATCCTTCGATGACAAATAGCTTGCGCACTTTTCGTTGTCGTGCTTACAGGAGCTGTCGGAGCAAAGAACTACCTCACGGTGCGATGCGAAATCAACATAAGTGAGATTTAGAAATTTGTCGTCCCAATACGATGTCCTCAAGGATTTCACCGAGTAATACCCGTTTTCGGTGCAGTTAACCGTGTTCTGTGCATTGAGAAAAATATCCGAATCGTATATCAGGCGAAGCTCGCTGTCATTTTGTGTGGGAGCTTCGGGATTTCCCGAATTTGCCGGATTTGAAGATTCGCCCGGTTCGGCAGAAGCCTGCACTGTATTTGTTCCGTTCGGCATGGCGGGCTCCGACAAATTCACATTCTTCCCGCTATCATTTTTTGAAGCCGTATTATCACAGCCGCAGAGCGATAAAACAACTGAGAGCGAAAGTAACAGAATAGTTATTTTCTTCATTTGAGTTCCTCCTTTTTTAGAACTTGAGGGCATTATAAACCTCAAATGTCAAAAATCCGTCAAAATATCATTTGGCGAGAAGAAAAATTTTCACAACAGCGCCTGTGTTTTTTCCATTTGAAATGACAAGCTCTCCGCTGTGCTTTCGGGCGAGAATTCGGCAGATTGGAAGCCCCAACCCTAAATGCTCTTCCGATACGGCGCTGCTGGGTATATTCAATTCCGGCGATTTTAACAGCTTTTCGGGAAATCCGCAGCCATCGTCCGAGACCTTTACAAGCAGCCTGCTTTCCTCAAGAGAAAATTCAACATTGATTTCGTTTTTCGCAAAGCGCATCGCATTGCCCACTAAGTTTTCAATAATCCTGTAAAGCGCCTGTTTATCAAGCTTTAGCTTTCGTTCGATAACGTTGTTTGTGCAGGTTATTTTGATTTTACCTTGACCGCCGAGGCTTGAAAAATCATCGGATATTTCTAAAAAGACTTCTCCGAAATCAACGTCCTCACGCTTAACCTCAAGCTCTTCTATGCGGTTTATAGCACGTATGCTTTCGGTGTAATGCTCTAACCGTTTTGCGGCGTTTGTTATGTTATCTGCCACCGAAAGCAACTTTTCCCTGTCCGCTTTTCCGTTTTGAAGATTGATCTTCAAATACTCGGTGTAGCCCTCGATTATTGTGATAGGATTTCGCAGGTCGTGGGCTACCGAGGCTTGAAGCCGCCTGCGCTCGTTCAGCATATGCCACATCTCCTCGTTATTTTTGCGAAGTGCGGCACGCATTTGCTCGAACATTCCGCAAAGCGTTCCTAATTCATCGTTCGTATGGTAATCCAGTGTGAAGTCTAAATCATGGGCAGATATTTTTTCCGTTGCCTGTGAGAGAAGCTCAATAGGGCGTTTAAGCTTCATTGCGTAGAACAAATATCCGCACAGCAGTACTGCCGCCAATGAAACAAGAATAGGCACAACGACCATTGCCGCACCGCACAGGTGATAAAGGAACTGATCGCCGTTAGATAAAGTATCGGGAGAACCGTATATCCTTGTTACCGAAATTATGGCATCGCCGTTTTGAAATCTCGAACGGCTCAAAACAAAGGTTCGGCTCTCACGGTTATCCTCGGAGTAGAACGGGTTTTCATCGGACGGCTCTGCAAGCTCAATCATCTGAAATCCGTAATTCGGCTTTTCGGGCGAGCATTCTATTCCCCGTTCACCCCAATTCAAATACACCATATCCGAATTGGGGACAAGCCTCGCCCTGACATTGCCGCATAATACGATAACAATGATTGATACTGCCGCTGCGCCTAAAAATGCTGCCAAAACATATTTTATAAATCCTCGCCGCAAAGCCGATTTCTTCATTTTCTCCATCTATATCCCACTCCCCATACCGTTTCGATATAATCATCACTTCCGGTAACGTCCTTCAGCTTTTTCCGAATTTTACGGATATGTTCCTTTATCACATCACTGTCGCCCTCTGCATCTAATCCCCATACGGCTTCATACAGACGCTCACGCTCAAAAATCTGTCCCGCATTTTCAATAAGATATTCTATTATATCAAATTCCCGCTTAGAAAACTCAATTTTGCTATCCTTATAAAATACCGATCGCTCCGAGAAATTAACGATAAGATTTTCAGAGACTTTAAACTGAGAGCTGCTGTGAACACGCTCGTCACGCCGCAGGTGTGCAGCTACCCGTGCTGTGATTTCCGCCAGTCCGAACGGCTTTGTAACGTAATCATCGCCGCCCGCCAAAAAACCGTTCACCTTGTCATTTTCTGTGATTCGTGCGGTTAGAAATATAATCGGACAGGAAACCAGTCCCCGCACCGATTTGCAAAATTCCAATCCGTCCATATCAGGCATATTTATATCAAGAAGAATTATATCAGGACCCAGCTTCAGCAGCGGCAGGGCTTCCGCAGCACTGTTAGCGGCAAACGCCTTGTATCCGCAGTCGGTGAAGTGTTCCACCAGCAGTGAAGTAAGCATTTTTTCATCGTCAATTATCAGAATTTTGTACGCCATATGATAAACCTCCGTTCAAGTGCCAGAAAAGCCGATAAATACGATTATAACAGTTTTATTATAAGCTTTAAAGGTCAAAATTTCGTCAACTTTTTAAGATTAAGCGGGAAGTATTTTTCAATTTGTATTATAACATTTTGAGGCGTATAATTCAAGGAACGATAAAACCACGAAAATACCGATTAAACATTTTGCACAATGCGTACGATTCGGAGGACGCTGTTCAGAATGCTTTTATGCCGGAAATATTACTAAAAATGAAGCAATTCATTTAGTATATTCTACAAAAATTATAAATCCATAAAAAATTTTTAAAATAGCTGTTGCATTTTAACTTCTAAATCGCTATAATGTAATATATATAAGAGGAAAAATTTGTCATTTCCACGAAAGAGGGGCGATAGAGATGAAATAATGAGTGAAAATTGTCTTGTAATGTTTATAATAATGGGACAGTTTTTGGCGGAATGACATTGGGAATTATTTCCAAAGGAAACTTACAGAGGCTTTTATGAAATTAAAAAAATTTTTTGTAGGCATTTGCGCAGCAGCAGTCAGCGCAACGATTTTAACACTGTCAGCCGGTGCGGTTTCAACAAGCTATGACGGCTATGTCGGCGATGTGCCGGTACGCTGCTCCTTAAGTGTTACCAAACAGGACGCTGTAGCCACGGCTTCATTTTGTGATAATCCCGAAAACTACAGAATAGCGCAGGCGCAAGTATTACTCTTGGACTATACTATGGTCAACAACCTTAATGGTAAGATAATAAAAAGCACCACTAATACTAAATGGGACACAGGAGATGCCGGGTGCCAAGCTCTCGCTATTAAAGGATATTCAATAGCTGACGCAACTTCGTACAATCAATATAATATTAACGGAATAATTTATGGTGGAGCACGTTATAAGCTTACTGCTAAGGTTTAATAAAGCTTACAGTTGATATTATCGCACCCGGCGTTATATAATGTTCGGGTGCGATTTTTACGGAGGTGATTTTATGAAAAAAGTATCTTTAGTTTTTCTGACGGCTTTTTCTATATTATTCACATGCTCTTGCAGCCCGTCGGAGGAGGAATTCGGGGCAAAAGAAAATATAACGCTGAACAGTACCACATGGTATGAGGACGGCATGTTTTACGAGACTCAAAACAGCGACGGAGAAGGCGTTTTATGCTTCTACTCAAAGGACGCCGATAAGTCCGCCGTTATGTGCGGTCTGCCTGAATGTACTCATGTATCCGAGACTTCTCCCGACTGCGGAGCGTTAATGGACAGCGGCACTTTTTCCAGATTTGGATATAACCGAGTGGGGGACAAGCTGTATTTTATCGCAGTGCAGAATTTCAGCCAGGAAGCAACGGGTTCGGTAGATCTTATCGAATGTGATATTGACGGCAAAAACAGACGGATTGCCGCTTCTCTTGAAAATACAAATTTACCTTTCATAACCGGTGTACAGTACTCCGACGACCATGTCCTTATATCATACTATCAAAATTTCGATTTAGAAAAAAATGAAAGCACAGGTCTATATGATTTTGTGTATCTTGATAAATACAGATTTTATATAAAGCAAATAGAGATTTCAACCGGAAAGATCGAAACGCTTTTATTCCGTGAGGAATATGACGGCTATGGCATAGGAACGGTGTACGACAACACTTTATATTACGATTTTTCCTATCACAATGAACCGCCCACGGGGGAAGCGCTTACCCCCGAAGCTGCTCCTCCATGGCAGGGAGGCTTTTATATTCGAAACCTCTCTACGGGAGAAGAAAAGGAATATAAGAACGTGTCCGCCCTCGGTATAGGTCTCGGTCATTTTTCGCCGGACAGGATAATTATAAGTGATCGGGATAATAACAAGCTGTGCCGTTTTGACTGTGAAACGGGTAAATTCATTGAAATTGCGGATTATGATTCCGGAAGCTACACGGAGGACGAAAGGGACGCACTTTTTCTTCCGAACAATGAATCCGAATTTTTAATGAGATACAGCTTTGAGAGCGGGGAGCTGTCCAAAATACCCTATTCCTCAGACAGCGGAATTTCTCCTAAATTAACTCATACGGTAGGGAATACCGTATGGGCGGAAAAATACGATTCGGAGGGAGAACATATATATGCGTATATGGACAGGAACGATTTCTTTGCGGGAAAATTCGATAATATCAATATGATTGAGGAGGTAAAGCTGCAATGAAAAAAATGGCTATTTTTGCGGCTGCCGCAGCGTTCATTATGATAAGCGGGTGCAGCACTTCTGAGAGTCAAGATATTGATACGGGAAGTCAAAGCAATCAGACGCCTCAGCCCGCCGACATAACGTATATACGCTGGGGTATGTCGCCGGTAAGAGCTAATGAGGAAGATATTCCTTTTGAAAAACTAAATAAACTGCTTGAAGCGGAAGGAAGCAATATTCGCGTCGAGGCAGTCGAATTGGATATGGGTCATGATGACAGCGTTTCATTTGACACACATGTAAAGGAGTATGAAAAGGAAAACGGCAGCTTTGACATTCTGACCTACGGGTCGGACTGGGAAAGTAAGCATGGTTCTGTAAGTATCTTTATTGAAAACGGATATTTTCGTGAGCTGAGCGAGGAGGACAAGGCACAATTTACCGATGTACCCGACATTTGCTGGAGCGCGGGAAAGGTAAACGGAAAGCACTACACCGTTCCGTCACTTTGCTTTGGCTTAAGCGGAGATGTTGGAAATTACTTTTATTTTAACGCTAAATATATTTCCGAGGACAAGCTTAAAGATTTCGGCGGTACTGTCGAGGAGATTGAAAATATTTTAGACGAAATAACGCTGAACGAGGAAACGACAGGATTGGATTACTACTTTGATTATCTTGGTTTTACCAACTACTTTCCCGCTTCTCAAAAAGGGGGGCTTTACCTTTCGGATAAAACAATGAGAGCGGCAAATCCTTATGAAGACGAGGATGTAATAAAATATGCGAGGACGTTAAACAGTATTTACAGAAAGGGATATATAAATTACGATATAAACTTTTCCGAATGGGACATGGATAAGGAATATATTCTGACGGACTTTGCCATATTGACAGGCGACGGAAAAGGAGACGAGGATGAAATCAAAAGGCGCTTGGGAAAGGATTATGAGGTATTCACATACTTTCAGCCTTATTATATGGAAAACAGGCTTTTAAAGTCCACTGGGATTCCTACAGCCTCGGCTCACCCCATTGAAGCTATGGAGCTATTAAAAAGGCTTCACGCCGACAAGGAATTAAGCGGAGTGCTTACCAAGCAGGAAAGAAGAGCTATAGGTCTTCCGGAGGATAACGAGACAGTTAACGCCGATAATGTAAAGCTTTCTCCCTTTGTGAACTTTGAGCTGAAGTATACGGATTATGACACAACGCTTATGGAGATGCTTTCCTCCTCCTTCGATCGACTCTGCAAATCCGAGGACTTCGACGCAGCCCTCGCCGAGATTAACACCGAGCTGAAAGCAGCGGGCATAGATGAATATGTGGATAAGGTAAATAAACTTTTGGAGGAAAGCAATGCGGCTTCTGGTCAGTGATGTAAGCAAGCGCTACGGGAAGAAAACAGCCTTGGACAGCTTCACATATACCTTTACCGACGGTATCTACGGTCTTTTAGGACCCAACGGGGCAGGAAAATCCACGTTAATGAACATAATCACCCAAAATCTTAAGCCCACAAGCGGAACAGTCTCAGCCGACGGCAAAAATGCCGCAGAGGCGGGAAAGGAATACAGGAAGCTCTTAGGCTTTATGCCGCAGCAGCAGGCGCTTTATCCCGATTTTACGCTGACAAGATTTTTATATTATATGGCAGGGCTTAAGGGTATTTCCAAGAACAGCGCCGCACCGCAAATTGAAGAGCTTATAAAGCGAGTAAACCTTTCGGAATATTCGCGCTCAAAGCTCGGCGGCTTTTCGGGAGGTATGCGGCAAAGAGCGCTGTTAGCTCAGGCTCTTCTCGGAAGCCCCAAAATTGTTATTCTTGACGAGCCAACGGCAGGACTTGACCCAAAGGAGCGTATAAGCTTAAGAAACCTGATAGCGGAGACGGCTTTCGATAAAATTGTTATCATAGCCACTCACGTTGTACCCGATATTGAATTTATCGCCAAGGAGGTACTGCTGCTCAAGGACGGAAGACTGACCCACAGCGGTGCTCCCGCTGAGCTTTGCGGCGAAATAGATGGCAAGGTTTACGAGATACTGACGGAGCAGGAAGATTTGCCCCAAATTCAGAGCAAATTACGAATAGCCAATATTACTCATGAAAACGGTCGGCTATGCGTCCGTGTTTTAAGCGAGACCGAGCCGATGTGGGAGCACAGAGCAGTTTCGCCCACATTGGAGGACTTATATCTTTACCGTTTTGGAGAATAAATTATGTTTTTATCGGAGCTTAGAAAGCTGCTTGGAAATGCGAAAATATTTTTGCTTATCGGAGCGGCTGTTTTAATAAACCTTGTTTTCCTGATAATACCCGAGTTTAATGATTTTTCGCCCGTTTCCTACAACTTGCTTTGGGATAATTTAAGCGAGTTAGAGCTGTCGGAACGGAGAAATTTTGTTGAGGAGCGGATAGTCGAGTACGACGACAGCCGTTGGAATACGGGCGGCGGAAAAGCCGAGTTTGCAGCCGATTTTTACGAGGAACAGGAGCTTTTGCGCTATGTGCAGAAGGAGATTGCTCAAACAGACAGTTATCCCGATTATCTGAAAAACGTTGACGATTCTGCCGAAAATATGAAGTCAATGTCATTTTTCTCGAAACCAAACAGCTTTAATTACCGCAATATTGTCAAAACTCAGGAGGAATTTTCGCTTCTTGACTCTAAAAGCGTTGTGTCCGATAAATCCAAAGGGGTTCTAATGGCAGTAAGATTCGGCGTTCCGGATATTCTGATGATATTGCTTACGCTGCTTTTTACAGTAAAGCTTTTAATATCTGAGCGGGAAAAGGGATATATGCCACTTATCCGAGCCACAGCCAACGGACGGGGAAAATTAGGCGCAGCTAAGCTTTTTTCCTTGACCATATCGGAGATTTTTGCCGCACTGCTGCTTTACGGAAGCGGGATAGCGGCAGGGGCGGCTTTATACGGCTTTGGCGATTTAAGCAGAGGGGCGCAGTCGGTTTACGGCTTTTTTTCCTGCGGCGTTCCCATGAGCGTAGGGGGATTTTTAGCTGAATTTATGCTGATTAAGCTGCTGTTTTGTGTGACTTTCGCAGCGGCGGTATTTTTATTTTCGGTTCTGCCAATCGGAAGCGGAGCGGAAATTGTCCTGATACTCGGATTTACCGCCTGTGAGACGGCTTTATACTATCTGATACCCTCTACAAGCATTTTTGCGCCGATGCGGCAGATAAACCTTATAGCTGCGGCTGATTCTGCGGAGCTGGCAGGTAAATACCTTAATGTGAATTTTTTCGGGTTTCCGCTTAACGGAGCGCTTTTGACATGCTGCACATTGGCAGTTTTTGCTGTCGTTTGCGGCGCTTTGGGAATAGGAGTGTTTTCGGGAAGAATATCACAAAAAAGGCGTTCTGTTAAAAATGGACTTCTGCGCGGATCAGGCACACGCCTTTTTGCCCATGAGATGTACAAAGGCTTTATCGGCGGAAAGGCGGTTTTTATACTTATAGCAGCACTAATTGCCGCCATAATATTACAAAAGCCCGTAAAGCCTTATTACAGCAGCTTGTCGGATTATATCTATTATTCTTACATTGAGGAAATAGAGGGAGAGTACACGGAGGAAAAAGCGCAGTACATAAATTCCGAGCTTGAAGCCGCTTATCTTGATTTCACCGAGCAAGGAGCTATGAAGGTCGAAACGCTGACTAAGCTTAAGGAGCATGGTGAATATTTAGAGGAAAACGGAGGTTATTATTTAAAGGATACCGGATACCAAATGCTTACCGGCAGCGATTCTGTCCGCATTTACGACAGGCTTGCCGCTGCGGTTAAGGCGCTTGTTATGATACTTATTGCCGCTTATTCCTATTCATCGGAATATCGCTTCGGTTCGGTAATGCTTCTGCGTTCCTCGCCTAACGGTAAAGTCTGCACGTTTTTTCTTAAGCTGCTCTCAATGATACTCTGCTCATTTTTTATTCTTGTCATATTTGACGGTTTGCGCATTTACAATATATTAAGCGCTTGGGGCACCGATTTGTTTACGGCTCCCGCCCTCAGTATGGAACATCTTGCAGGCGTTTCAATGCCGATAAATCTTTATATTATCTTAGTTGAAGCGGGAAGGCTTGCGGGAATGACGCTGACATCGGCGTTAGTGTTCCTCATTTCATCGTGTGTTAAGAATTATTCGGCAACAGTTATTTTTTCTTTGGTGCTGTTTGTTGTTCCGTTGGTGTTTTCAGCTATAGGGTTTGCGTTTATGGATTATTTTCTTTTTGGAGCTTTGATGATTGGGAACGTGATTTGACAAAGTCGGCATAAACTCTGAATTATAATAAGGCAGATATTAAAAATCTGAACTGCATAAATCGAATTAAACAAAAAAGTCCGCCTCGGCAAAACCAGGGTGGGCTTTTGGTGTTATACTAATTCCGTTTTTTAAAATATAGCATTATATGATAGGCAATTGTTTCTTTGCGAGGTTTTACCTCATGCAGTAATGTATTTTTTATATCCCCCTTTTGCGGTTGCAGAAAGGTTTTGTCCTCTTGCATTTATTAAAAATTGATAAAAATGCAAAATGCTACAGTGCTAAAGCTTGCAAAATTCAATATCTTGTGTTATAATAATTAACCAGATACAAAGAAAGGAACAGGGGCATACAATTGTCAGTATCGGAAATACTTAAAGATGAATTAGACCGGCAGAAGGTTTTTATACAAAAGGTTCGTTCGGTAAATCATATATGCTTATCAAAGCCTTTGGCGTTCGTTCATACCTACGGCTGTCAGCAGAATGTGACAGACGGGGAAAAGATAAAGGGAATGCTTGAAGAAATGGGCTATGGGTTTACGGATAAGACGGAAACCGCCGACTTCATTTTGTTTAACACCTGTGCGGTCAGAGAAAACGCTGTTGAAAGGGTTTTTGGCAATGTGGGTGCGTTAAAGCACCTTAAGAAGAAAAAACCCAATCTTATTATTGCCGTATGCGGCTGTATGGTTCAGCAGCAGGGAACCGCCGAACGCTTAAAGCGGACGTTTCCCTTTGTGGATATTATTTTCGGCACTCATGTCCTTCACACCTTCCCCGAGCTTTTGTGCAGATGTATTTTTGAGGGGGGCAGGGTGTTTGAAATCCCCGAATGTGACGGGGTTATTGCCGAGGATTTGCCTGTAAAGAGGGAAAGCGGCTTTAAAGCAAGCGTTCCCATAATGTACGGCTGCAATAATTTCTGCACCTACTGTGTTGTACCATATGTCAGAGGACGGGAGCGGTCGCGTTCTCCCGAAGCGGTGATTTCAGAGGTAGAGAAGCTTGTGAATGAAGGGTATAAGGACATTTTACTGTTGGGACAAAACGTCAATTCCTACGGCAAAGGCGGCAAGGCGGATTTTCCCGAGCTTCTGCGGCGGCTTGACAGTCTTTCGGGGGAGTTCAGAATTGAGTTTATGACCTCTCACCCTAAGGACTGCACCAAAGAGCTTATTGACGTTATTGCGGAAAGCGGGAAAATTTGTCATCACCTCCATTTGCCTGTACAGTGTGGAAGCGACAGAATATTGAAGCTGATGAACAGGCATTATGATATTAAGCATTATTTAGAGCTTGTGGATTACGCAAGAGAGAGGATTCCCGATTTAAATCTGACTACTGATATTATCGTAGGCTTTCCCAGAGAAACAAGAGAAGATTTTGAACAGACCTTGGAGCTTATGAGGCGTGTTTGTTTTGATTCGGCGTTTACGTTTATTTTCAGTCCCCGTGAGGGCACCGAGGCGGCGAAAATGGAGGATCCCGTATCTGCTGAGGAAAAGGGAAGGTGGTTCAGAGAGCTTTTGGAGGTTCAGGGAGAATGCGGAAGCAGAAGTTATCTGAAATATGTGGGGAAAACCTTAAACGTGCTTTGCGAGGGGAAGGGCAGAACCTCCGAGGAGCTTTATAACGGCAAATCGAGACAGAATATAATCGTTGATTTTAACGGAGATGAAAAGGATATAGGACAATTTGTAAATGTAAAAATTACCAGGGCGCTTAATTGGGCTTTGGTTGGGGAAAAACAATAAAGAAAACAAGGGCGTATCTGAAAACTAAGCAATTTTGTGCAATTTCGCTAAATGCGTGGCGATTTCAAGGAAAAAAGCGCAGGAATACTAAAGTATTCCGAGCATTTTTGACGCAGAAGGCGCCCGCAGTTAGTAGAAATTGTGCAAATTGCGACTTTTCAGATAGCCCCTAGTATTAGCAGGTTTTTAAAACGGAATTAGTATAAAATTTTTGTGGTATCGTTTTCAGCTATTGAAATTTCGGCTTAAATAGTATATACTTAAAATAAGAGCTTTTCTTCGCATAATTTGTGAGCATTTTTCGGCATATTCTGCCGCAAAAAATCCACCGAACCAAGAACTTGTTCTCATTTGCTTGAAAACCGCACACATCTCTTGTGAAGACGTTCTCAATCAAGACTATGAAAGGAAAGGTTATATTAATGAAATTCGGCTTTTTCGATGATGTGAACCGTGAATACGTCATTACTTCTCCTAAAACCCCTTATCCTTGGATTAACTACTTAGGCACCGAGGGATTTTTCTCACTGATCTCCAATACGGCGGGAGGCTACAGCTTCTATAAGGACGCAAGGCTGCGCCGAATCACACGCTACCGTTACAATAATGTTCCGGTGGATATGGGCGGACGGTATTTTTACATCAAGGACGGGGAAACCGTATGGAACCCCGGTTGGTCCCCTGTCAAGACGGAGCTTGACAATTATTCCTGCCGTCACGGTATGGGCTATACCGTTATCAGCGGCGAGAAGAACGGAGTTAAGACAGAGGTGAAGTTCTTTGTTCCCGTTGGCTTTAACGGAGAGGTTCAAAGGCTGACCCTTACAAACAAATCGGGAAAGACAAAGCAGCTTAAGCTTTGGAGCTTCCTCGAATGGTGCCTTTGGGACGCTAACGACGATACTACCAATTTCCAGCGCAACTTTAACACAGGCGAGGTTGAAATAGACGGCAGCACTATCTATCATAAGACCGAATATAAAGAGCGCCGTGACCATTATGCTTTCTATACCGTTAATGCGGACATCAGCGGATTCGATACCGACCGTGAGAGCTTCTTAGGGTTGTACAACGGCTTCGGCGAGCCTCAGAGGGTTAAAGAGGGCAAGGCGGGAAATTCCGTTGCGGACGGCTGGTCCCCTATTGCTTCTCACTATCTTGAAATTGAGCTTAAGGACGGAGAGAGCAAGGACCTTATTTTCCTCCTCGGCTATGTTGAAAATGAATTTAAGGAAAAGTTCGCTCCCGACCTTACAGATTCCGATACAATAATCACCACTGCGGGCAGCAGAAGGAATATTGTCAATAAGAAAAAAGCCAAAGAAATGATTGAGCTTTGCAACACTCCCGAAAAGGCGGATAAGCTGTTTGAAAGCCTTAAGGAATATTGGGACAATGTTCTCAGACAGTACAGCGTTGAGTCTCCCGACGAAAAGCTGAACAGAATGGTAAATATCTGGAATCAGTATCAGTGTATGGTTACCTTCAATATGAGCCGTTCTGCCTCCTACTTTGAAAGCGGTATCGGCAGAGGAATGGGCTTCCGCGACAGTAACCAAGACCTTTTGGGCTTTGTACACCAGATTCCCGCAAGAGCAAGGGAAAGACTTATCGACCTTGCGGCTACAATGCTTGAGGACGGCGGCGCTTATCACCAGTACCAGCCCCTTACCAAAATGGGCAACCATGAGCTTGGCTCTAACTTCAACGACGACCCGCTGTGGATGATTTTGGCGGTGGCGGCTTATATCAAGGAAACCGGCGATATGTCCATTCTCGATGAGAAGGTTCCCTATGAAAACAAGGAAGAGCTTGCAGATACAATGCTCGACCATATGAAGAGGGCGTTCTATCATGTCTGCACAAAGATTGGTCCTCACGGACTTCCTCTCAGCGGACGTGCGGACTGGAACGACTGTCTTAACCTTAGCTGCTTCTCCGACAAGCCCGGTCAGTCCTTCCAGACCTACACTTCTCCCAAGTACGGCGAGACAGGGTACAGCAAGGTTGCGGAATCGGTTATGATTGCGGGTATGTTCTGCTTTATAGGCCCCGAATACGTTAAGATGTGCAGAATGAAGGGCGATAACGCCGAGGCGGACAAGGCTCAGGCTGAAATCGATAAGATGAGCAGGGCTACAATGGAATACGGCTACGACGGCGAATGGTTCCTCCGTGCCTATGACGATAACGGAAACAAGGTAGGCTCTCATGAAAATGAAGAGGGCAAAATCTTTATCGAGCCTCAGGGCTTCTGCGTAATGGCAGGCATCGGCAAGGACAAGGGCGCTGACCTTAAGACATTGGAAAGCGTTGATAAATATCTTAACAGCAAGCATGGATTAGTGCTTAACAATCCTGCCTTTACTCATTACTATATCGAGTACGGCGAGATTTCCACTTATCCCCCCGGATATAAGGAGAATGCGGGTATCTTCTGCCACAACAACGCTTGGATAATCTGTGCGGAGGCTTTTGTGGGACACGGGGACAAGGCGTTCGAGTATTACTCTAAGATTGCTCCCGCTTATAATGAGGAGATTTCCGATTTGCACCGCACCGAGCCTTATGTATATGCTCAGATGATTGCCGGCAAGGACGCCCCCCGCTTCGGAGAGGCTAAGAACAGCTGGCTTACAGGTACTGCCGCTTGGAATTTCGTTGCGGTTTCTCAGTATATTCTCGGCGTTAAGCCCGACTATGACGGACTTGCGGTCAATCCCTCCATTCCCGCCGATTGGGACGGGTTCAATGTTTCAAGACAGTTCAGAGGCGGCGTTTACAATATCAGCGTTAAGAATCCTCAGCATACGGGTCACGGTGTTAAGTCTATGATCGTTGACGGCAAGGCTGTTGATGGCTGTGTTGTTCCCGATTTGGGCAAGGGAGAGCATACCGTTGAGGTTGTTCTCGGTTAATTTATGGAAGCATTGAAATGAAAAAATAACATATTGCGGTGCGATTTTGCCGACGATATTGGATTGTACAAATCTCGGCAAAGCGCACCCATTTTTTGTAACCTTTACACTTCCCTTCCTGTCTTTATGGACAGAGAAGAGTATTTTCAGGGGGGAGAGCGGTTGTAATGGAGGATTCTGAAATTATCGCTCTGTATTTCAGCAGGGACGAGAGAGCAATCAAAGAAACTGCCGATAAATACGGAAAACTGCTTTTAAAGATTGCGGGAAATATTCTTTGCAGCGGCGATGACGCTGAGGAATGCGTCAACGATACATATCTTAAAGCATGGAACGTCATTCCTCCCAAGGAGCCGGAATGTCTCAGGAGCTTTATCGCAAAAATTACAAGAAACAACGCCATTAATATGTTAGAAAAGCGGACTGCTTTAAAAAGGGGGCAAGGGCGCATGAACACGGTGTTAGAGGAATTGGAGGAATGTATTCCGTCGGATAAAACCGTAGAGGACGGCGTGGACGAAAGAGCGCTGACGGAATTGTTAAATAAATTCTTAAAGGGTCTGCCCAAAAAAACAAGAGTAATCTTTATTAAGAAATACTGGGGACTTTATGGCGTTAAGGACATTGCTAAGGAAATGAAGATAAGCGAAAGCAGCGTCAAGACAACCTTGTTCAGAGCGAGACAAAAGCTTAAGGAAATGCTGACGGCGGAGGGGGTAATTTTATGAAGCCGAGAGATATATTAAGGGCAATGGGTCATATAGACGAAAGCCTTATTGACGAAGCATTGGAAACGAACGGAAATCTTACGAAGAAGGCGGTTAAGAAAACGGTGGGGAATAAGCAGGCTGAAGGGGTTTATGCCGAATCTATCATTGAGGTGAAGGAACCGCCTAAATCAAGAAGAAATATTTTTAAATGGGCAGGGGCTGCCGCCTGTCTTTGCGCTGCGGTTGTGGGCGCAGTATTTTTAAGCCGCTCACAGCTTATAACTAATCTGACTCCCTCCTTCTCCCCCGATACCCCCGATACCTCCGATTCCGGAGGAGCCGATATAGTGATTGACACTGAGAAAACGGAAGCTTCCTTTGAGACTGAAATTACAAATGAAGTAAGCTATAGTGTTAGCAGTGATGACAATAAATTGCCCCCCGATGCCGTTCTTAACGTTCCTTTTGCAAAGCTTAAGGAATTGCCGATTAAAGAGGAAGGATACATTTCTTGTTCGGAAAAATATCTTTCGTTTATCGCCGATAATCGCTCCTACTTTTCCACCGTTTCTCCCACTGATACCGACAATGTATATTTAGTACAGCTTATCAGCTACGATTTCGAGACGGAGGAGGAAACCGTAATATTCAGCGAAAGGCGCAAGGCTAACGGAGAACAGGAATTAGCCTACACCCCCCTTTGCGTATACGACGGCTACATTTATCTGCGGCGGGAGGAGAATTATGACTTCCGGTTAATGTCGGAATATTGGCAGGATTATTCAAGGTTAGCCGGTTATTCAATCTGGCGTATCGGAATCAACCACGGGCTGCTGGAAAATATTTCCGACATGTGGCTTGAGCTTGAGGAAAACATTTGTGATACTCCCGTTTTAGACGGGTATATGTACTATGAATCGGTTGTGAAGCTCGAAGAGGAAGGCTGTGTTTATAATATAAACCGAATTGATTTGAAGGTCGGATATGCAGAGGTGTTTATGGAAAACGCCCGCTGTCCCCTTGTTTATGACAATAAGATTGCCTTTTACAGAGAGGGCGCCTTTTATCAATGTGAAAAAGGCGGTTTTCAAACTCTCTTGATCAAAAAAACCGTCGATTTCAGCAAGGACAGGTTAGCCTCGGACGAAAACAACATTTTTATTCTCGCACATAGCGGCTATGAGGAAAGCTTTGCGTTTACCGCCGAGCTTTACAATAAATCGGAAGGACTTAAACCCATAGCTGTTTTTAACGAGAACACTATTGAATCCGAAGAGTTTAAGACTATGGAGAGCGCACCGAAAATAACCGAGGCGGGAGGCAGGTTTGAATTTATGAATATAATATTCGATCCTGTAGAGAATGCTTTCTTTTCGGCGGCGCTCAATTCGACCGATTCGGAAAATAAAACAGGAGGATGCGATATAATCAAGTGGGACGACAGGTTTCTTTATGCAGCTTATGATTTAACCTTGGATGAAACGGAATTACACTTAAGAAATATTCTTATTTATGATTTTTAGAGGTTGTTTTTATAACAAACGCCTGTCAAAACCGAAAGCAAAAGGCTTTGACAGGCGTTGCTTTACTTGGTTCATACTAATTCTCGATTAAAATAAGACAAAAATATTGTGATAAGCACTCAAATGGCAGCACATTGTTGCGACAGCATCTTATACTATTTATATTTTAAAAGTAGACAAATTGATTTGCTTTTTCACAAGTGCGCAATTATCTGTCTTTCACACCTTACGGTGCAGTTAAACCCGCTCCCCGCGGGGGGCTTAGGTGGACACCATGGGGAGAGGGGGCAAGTACAAACCCACCAAAGCGGGGAGTTTCCCTTCGTTTGCTTTGGGCGCCGACGTCCTGTCGGCGCTTTGGGCAAACACTTCGCATCCTTGCGAACCCTCTCCCCAAGGTTTCCACCTAAGAACCGCTTCCTTACCCCTCTCCCCCCTTTTCCCCGCTTTGGAAGTGGTGCTTGCTATAATGTTTTACTCTCGGTTCTATTTTTGTAAAGAGCGGGCTGGTATTGCGTTCGTTAAAGCTGTGGTACGGACTTGCTTTGTGG
>CAYMFX010000027.1:0-22315 GCA_964389845.1 uncultured Ruminiclostridium sp. | reverse complement strand
TGGAGCTTTTGCAAAGCTACCGCCTTTCAAAGCAAATCAGAAGGGTTTACGAGAATGTAAAGCCCTACCGTGAGAAAATGGACGCCGCAGGAGTAAAGCCGGAGGACATCAGAACGATAAAGGATTTGCCTAAGCTTCCCTTTACGGTAAAGCAGGATCTTAGAGACAACTACCCCTACGGAATGTTCGCAACACCCCTCAGCGAGGTAGTGAGAATACACGCCTCGTCGGGTACGACGGGAAAGCAAACCGTTGTAGGCTACACTCAAAAGGATATAGACATCTGGTCGGAATGCGCCGCAAGAGCATTGGCGAGAGTAGGCGGCACAAAGAACGACTTTGTACACGTTTCATACGGCTACGGATTGTTTACCGGCGGCTTGGGAATGCACTACGGAGCGGAGCGCTTAGGCTGTACCACCATACCCGCCTCTGCCGGCAACAGTATGCGCCAGATACAAATGTTCCAGGACTTCGGCTCCTCTATAATCTGCATGACGCCTTCCTATGCAATAAGCTTAATTGAGCTTATGAGGGAGAATAATATCTCCAAAGACACTTTGCACCTGAAATCGGGGCTTTTCGGGGCGGAGCCCTGGACGGAGGAGATGAGACGGGAAATTGAAGCGGGATTGGGACTTAAGGCATACGACCTTTACGGACTTTCCGAGATAAGCGGTCCCTCCGTTTCATGCGAATGTGAATATCAATGCGGAATGCACGTCTGTGAGGATCACTTTATCCCCGAAATAATCGACCCCGACACCTTAGAGGTGCTGCCTGCGGGACAGCAGGGCGAGCTTGTGTTCACCTGCATAACCAAAGAAGCCTTCCCCCTTATCCGCTACAGGACAAGAGACATTGCCACTCTTGTATATGACAAGTGCGAGTGCGGCAGAACCCTTGTCCGTATGCTGAAGCCTCAGGGAAGAACCGACGATATGCTTATTATCAAGGGGGTAAACGTATTCCCGTCGCAGATAGAATCGGCGCTTCTCGGCGTTGACAACAAGGCTACAAACTATCTTATCGTGGTTGACCGTGTGAACAACTTTGACACCTTGGAGATTCAGATAGAGCTTAGAGACGATATGTTCGGCGACAACGTAAGAGACGTTGAGAACTACAAGAACAAGCTTAAGCACGCAATTGACAGCGCAATAGGAGTAGGAGTCAGCATACGCCTGTTGGAGCCGAAATCCCTTTCCCGCTCTACGGGAAAAGCCACAAGAGTAATCGATAACCGCAAGCTTAAAAACAAATTTGAAAAGAAATAATTTTAAAGGAGGATTTAAAAATGCTCGACCAAATTAGCATTTTTTTGGAAAATAAGCCCGGAAGACTCGCTTCCGTTATGGAGGTGCTGAGCAAGGCGGGAACGGATATGAGAGCCTTTACCATTGCCGACACCACCGATTTCGGAATAGTAAGAATAATCGCCGACGATACGGGGAAGGCTTTGAAGGCGCTTAAGGACAATGATTTTACCGCCACAAGCAGTAAGGTTATCGGCTTTACCATTCCCGACCGCCCCGGCGAGCTGAGCAAGGTTATAGAGATTTTGCAGGAGGCAAAGGCTAACATCGAGTACAGCTATTCCTTTATGGGAAGCCGCACAGATGAAGCGGATATTGCGGTCAGGGTGCAGAATAACGAGGAAGCGGAAAAGGCGCTGATTGCTAAGGGAGTTAAGATTATTCATAAACAGAAATGAGGTCAGAATGAAACGCTCAAAGCGAATATTTATCCTCTATAAACTAACAAAACAATCGGTATCCCGTCAAAAACGGGGTACCGATTGTTTTTTATACTAATTCCGTTTTAAAAACGTGCTAACGTTTTTAAAATATTCGGCGAAGCCGAATACGCCGCCGAAGGCGGTGCGGAATGTACGTTCAATACTATTTCTTGACGTGACGAAGTCACGTCGGTTCCGCTGAAAGCGGAACCTTTAAAAACGTTCAAAGAACGTTTTTAAATTAAAAATAGTATTACAATTTTGAAGAATACCTGTCACGTTCCCTAACCGCCAGCCTGTCGCACCTCTCATTCTCCTCATGCCCCGCATGACCCTTAATCCACAAGAACTTAACCTCGTGAATCTCAAGCAGATTTAACAGCTTCTCCCACAAGTCCTTATTAAGCGCAGGCTTCTTATCGCTCTTAATCCAGTTGTTCCTTCTCCAGCTCTTAGCCCAGCCCTTTTCAATGCCGTCCACCACATATCTTGAATCGGTCTGCAAAAAAACCTTACAAGGATATTTCAGCGCTTCAAGCCCTGCAATAACCCCCGAAAGCTCCATTCGGTTGTTGGTGGTGTCCTTTTCTCCTCCCGAAAGCTCCTTTTCCCTTCCGTCACAGCGCAGTATTACCCCGTAACCGCCGGGACCGGGATTTCCGCTGCAAGCTCCGTCGGAGAAGATATAAACGGTTTTCTTTTCGTTCATTTTGTGTGCCCTCAATTTTTTCTCTTTATCTTTATCGCTGCCCTCATATTATGCACCAATTTCCTCAATTTGTCAAATACCGAATACAATCCGTCCATTATCGGCTCGGCTACCTTCTCCAAAGCAATGGTAATGCCAACGCCGCAAGCGAATATCACCGCCGCCGCAATTATTCCGCCAAGGCTGAGACTCTGAAACATAAAGATGTTCCTGAACACCAAAAGCCCCAACGAGAAAATCCCCATAATCACTATCATCATTGCAATCTTCCACCACTTAACCGGCTTTATCAGCCTGAGCACTACAAAAAAGCTGATACCGCCAACTACCACGGTGGTAAGTGTAGACATACAGTCCGTGGGTAAATCCGTAAATTCGGAAACCAAAACCGAAGCAACGCAGCAAACCGCTATCGCTATTCCTTGAGGCATTGCCTTTCTGAAAATGTTGCGGATAAAGCTGCCCTTTATTATATCGGTATTGGATTCTAAGGCAAGCAAAAAGCTTGGTATGCCGATAGCCGTTGTGCTGATAAGGGTAAGCTGAATAGGCTGAAACGGATAGGGCAGCGGCAGGAATACAAACACAAGAGCTAATATAAAGGAGTAGACGGTTTTAGTGAGAAACAGTGCGCCGCTTCTTTGCAGATTGTTTACCGAGCGCCGCCCCTCTGCTACTACCAATGGCATTGACGCAAAATTGCTGTCCAACAACACAAGATTTGAAACGCTTCTCGCTGCGTCGCTGCCCGACTGCATAGCTATGGAGCAGTCCGCTTCCTTAAGCGCAAGCACGTCGTTTACGCCGTCTCCCGTCATGCCGACCGTTTTCCCCTTTGCCTTAAGCGCCTTGACCAACAGCAGCTTCTGACTTGGTGAAACACGTCCGAATACCGAATATTTTTCCGCCGCCTCTTCTATGTCCTCATCGGCAAGGGTTGAAGCGTCCACATACTTGTCCGCATTTTTTACCCCCGCCTTTTCGGCAACCTTATAAACGGTAACCGGATTGTCTCCCGAAATAATCTTTATGTCAACCCCCTGCTTATCAAAATATTTCAGCGTATCGGGGGCTTCCTTTCTTATCACGTCGCCTATAAATATAAGCGCCGCCGCCTTTATACCATCGGGGAGCCTCTGACCGTTAAAGGGCTGCTCCGAATACGCCGCTGTAAGTACACGAAGTCCGTTTTCTTGGGCTTTAAGGCATTGGGATTGTATTTGTTCATACTTGCTGCCCAATACGAATTCAGGTGCGCCGAAAATTAAGGTTCCCTGTTCAAACTCTGCCCCGCTCCACTTTCTTGAAGAAGAAAAGGGAACAATGTGCTTAGCCTTAGCAAAGTCGGCTGCTTGTCCCGCTTCATTTCCGCCCCATTTGTCCTTTACCGCATTAAAGGTAGGGTTATCATCGTTCATATTATTTACAAAGCTGAACATTGCCTTGTCAAGAGGAAAATCGTCTATCAAAAGCTGAGTGTTTTCCACCTGCATAACGCCCTCGGTAATGGTTCCCGTTTTATCCAAGCACAATGTATCAACTCTCGCCAAGGTTTCGATGCAGTACATATCCTGCGCCAATGTCTTTTTGGCGGCAAGGCGTATTGTGCTGACTGCCATAACCACGCTTGCCAGCAGATATAGCCCTTCGGGTATCATTCCGATAAGGGCGGCAACGGTGCTGACTACCGCACGGTCGGTAGCTTGCTCGGAAATAAAGATTGAGTTTAAGAAAAGTCCGATTGCCATAGGAATAATACAAGCCGCAATCACCTTAATGATAGTATCGAGAGATTTCAGCATCACGCTGTTCTTCTTTTTAACATACTTAACGCCTGCGGTGATTTTGGAAGCAAAGTTGTCCTCTCCCACACAGGTTACTTCCGCCTTGACCTGTCCGCTTACTATAAAGCTGCCCGACAGCATTTTGTCGCCCGCACTCTTAAACACAGGGTCGCTTTCGCCGGTTATAAGGCTCTCGTTTACCTCGCACTCACCTTCGAGTATTATGCAGTCGGAACAGATTTGCTTTCCCGTTGACAGTATCATCAGGTCGCCCAAAACAATTTCTGCGGTGGCAATTTCCTTCTCTGCTCCGTCTCTTACAACAACTGCCTTTGGAGCGGAAATAAGACTGATTTTGTCAATGACCCGCTTTGCTCTCAGCTCCTGAAGGATTCCCACGGCGATATTGAAGAAGATAACGCCGAGGAAAAGAGCGTTGCGGTATGAGCCTACTATTATCACCAATGCTCCCAAAATAATATTAAGCAGGTTAAAGAACGTCACCACGTTGGAGCGGATAATTTCACCTACGGATTTTGTGTGAACATTAACGTCGGAGTTTACTTTTCCTTCGGCTATTCGTTGGTTCACCTCAGAAGAGGTCAGACCTTTTTTGATAAATTCCTGCTTTTCCAAGCTATCAAGACCTTTCTTTTGTTATTAGCACTTCGTAAAAAACTAAATCAGCTTCCTTTTTCGCTTCCTTTTTGTGATACAAAAAGGAAGTGGGTTTCCAAAGGGCAAAGCCCTTTGGTCGCCCTCCGCAGAGGGCGAAACTCTCCAAGCGCCGAGCGCTCCGCAAGGGGTGAATCCCAAAATGCCCCGGTGGGGCGTTTTGGGAGAGGGGACGCCCTGCAAGAGAGGGCGTCCCCTGTTCCCGTACAGCACCACATTGCCCTGCGAGGTTATCCTCGCACGGAATAGTGTTCGACAGCAGCCCTGCTTTGCAATTAGGGCGTACCTGATACAGTATGAAAACTAAGCAATTTTGTGCAGTTAGTAGAAATTGTGCAAATTGCGACTTTTCAGATAACCCCTAATACAGGTTATCTCCAAACGGTATACTTATCTATTCGGGAAGCCCGGCACATCTATGATGTACCCCTCCAACGCCTTCATGCTCAACCTGTCCGCCAGCCTATCCTCAAAGCTTTCGTCTGTATCAATGAACCCCGACCTGATATAAGCCTTGTCATAATCATACCAAACACATTCCACAGCTTTGCCGTCGGGAGTATTTTCTAAATCGCAGTTTCCCTCTGCAAGGATTATATCAAAATAATAGGTACAGTTTTTACCGTAACCGGGTCTGCGCAGAAGGTCAAAACGATTGGAGCCTGTTCCAAGCTCCCGAGTGTAGCTTATGTTGTATTCTCTGATTTCTCCGATGGAGATTTCTTTAAGAAAATCCAAAGCCGGGAGAGAAGTAACCATACAATATTCTTTTCTCTCAAAAACGCTGTCGGGATAAAGCATATATTTGTTGTTTTCGGTATTATTTTCAATCTTTTCCCAATCAAAGTCCTCCGAGGAGGTATCCAGTCTTTCATAAAGTATGACAACGGCGTAATCCGGGTCTATGGGCGTGTAGATTTTCTGAACGTCGGAGAAAAGCAGTCCCGAAAGGTTAATGAACAGCATATACACCGCTGTAAAAATGAAAAAGTGCCTTATTCGCCTGAAAGCGGCTTTGGCGTCCCTTTCGAGAACAATGTTAAGTATTATAAAGGCTAAAAACGCTCCTATTGCGTCAAATAAAAGCATTGTTCTGACGTTTGCTGAATCGTAATTCAGCAGCCCGTTGATGAAAAAGCTTGTGTCGGCGGTAAATGCTAAAGTAACCGCCATCCACACAGAGTTTATCGACATAACGAATATCAGCATCACCAAATACTGATAAAAATATCGGAGCTTAGGAAAGGCAATGGCTTTAGCGGTCTCATTTCTGCGGAACTTATGAAGGAAGAATGCCAGTATAATTTCCCCCACCGCAATTATAAGCTGTACATACCATATCCAAGCGACGGAATAATTCCAAACAGTCAAGGGATAAAAGCCAAGAAGGGGAGACGACGCCACGGTACACTCCGCCAATTGAGTAAGGTAAGAGGAAATATCCACCTCCGCCAAAACCAGTATGGGCAGCGCAAGAGCCAGCACAAAAACATTCCTTAAAATAAAGGTGATAATGCTGCTGATAAGTGATCCGGAGAACATAACCGACATCGTCATAGAGCAGAAGAGGGAAAGGAATATTATCATCGGTCCCGTTACCGACCACGGATTAAAGTTAAAAATTGCCCCGGAGTATATAAAAGAAAATATTCCTTCCATAAGCACAAAGGGAACAAAAAACATTATCATTCCCGATATGAAGTATCCCCAGAAGTATTGCCGCTTCTTAACGGGCATTGCCGAATAAAATTCATTTTCCCGCCTGCTTCTCGTATAGGAAAACAGAACCTGCGGAAACAAAAGCCCCGCAAAATATGCAACTAATGCTCCGTTTATGGAGAAAATACTGTCTGAGTTGGAAAACGAATGACCTGCATTGTTGATAAGATTAAAGGCGGGGAGAATTACCAAGCAGATAAGGAGCATAAATCCGAACAATACCTTGCTGTTTCTTATTCCGAACAGCGCAATTTTGACAGTTTTCATTTTTTTCGGCTCCTTTCCTTATTGTAATAAATCATAATCCCTGTACCTTGTCACATTCTCTATTCCGATAGCGTAGCCGTGTCTGTAAGCTGCGTCTCCCGGTTCAATAAACATATTCTTCTCTCTTATAAAGGTAATATCGAAGGTGATAAAGTCTTCGTCCATAGGAGAAACGACGCTTCCTCCATTGTAGTATATTCCCCTGTCCATAAAGGGGTAGTGAACGCCGCTTCTGAGTATGTCAAAGCTGCTGTAGTTATATCTGTTGTCCTCCATTGCATACCTTACTAACTCCTTAAGCTTGTCGGGGTCGGTTACGGCAAAGCTTGCCTCATGAACCTCTTTAAAGTACGCCCATTTTCCTTCAGAGTCGTCAGGAGAGCTATAGTAATAATAAGCGAAGCTGTAGGGCTTTAAGTCTGCGTTCAAAAAGTCCTCCGTTTCCTCGTCGGGAATCCTTTCTACCGAATATACCTCCACCTCGGCAATCTTCGGCGTAAACGGAAGTACGCTGGGAGGAATAAGCCGAGGGGCAAGTCCGGCTATGAGAAGTATCAAAACGCCATACCCTCCGGTGAAGAAAAAGAAATGCCTTATCTTTTTAAACGCCGCCTTTGAATTTTTTTCAAGTATGATATTGAGCAGGATAAAGGAAATAAAGATAACCAACGCCGTTAAAAATATAACGCTGGGCAATTGGTCGGTGTAGACAATGCCCCGGTCTGTTTCATATAATCCCAAAAGGGGCAAAAGCACGGCGTCTGCACCCAATGCAAAAATCAGCATTACTAAATACTGATAGAAATATCTGCTTTTTGGAAAGGCAAGCGCCATAGTGGTTTCGCTTTGGCGGAATCTGTGAAGGAAGAAAGCGACGATAAGCTCTATTGCCGCAGGAATAAGCTGCCACAACAGTAAATGCTGAAGCTCGTCCACAAACATTTCGATTCCCGCCGCTAAGGGAGTTAAAAGGATAATAGGCTTTTGAAGCGCTTCCACATATGCGTTTACATCTACCGCCGCAATGATAAGGGGAAGCGCCACAAGAGCAAGGGGAAGTCCGTTTCTTATAATGATCGTTACCACAGTGCTTGTTGTGGAGCCTGAAAATACCACCGCTAAAATGACGGAGCAGTATATCGAAAGGAACGCTCCTATTGACTTTAAATAATAAAAGAATATCTCGCTTCCCGAAGCAAAAAGACCGTGTATAGTAAACATAATGGTGAGGGGCACTATGAATATAAGAAAGCCTGCGATAAAATATCCCCAGAAGAATTGACTGCGCTTAACGGGCATGGAGTTGTAGAAATCGAACTCCTGTCTTTTGTTTAGATACCCGAACATACTTGTAGGTATCACCAAGCCGCAGAAATAAGCCATAATGCAACCGTAGATGCCGGGAATCCGGTCATATAGAGGGCGTCCCTCGTTCAGCACTGCCGAAAACACAGGAAAAATTATCGCTCCAAGCAGCATAAGGAACCCTATCATCACCTTATTGTTTTTTATGCCGAACCATATGGTTTTAAGGAGCTTCAATCTGTAATTCATCAGAAGACCTCCCCCGACATAGTTATCCCGCTGTCCTTAAGCTTGTAGATAAATATTTCCTCCAAGCTGAGAGGCAGCGCCTCCAAATAAGCGATATTATTTCCGAAGCCCTTTGCAATGGCGGTTACGGTTTTTTCTATTTCCTCGCTGTTTCCCTCGGCGATAAAGCTTATCATTCTGCCGCTTTGATTAATTATTTTGGGAGCAATGGCGTCTAAAGGAATTTTTATATTATCGTCCTCGAAAACCAGCTGATACTTATAGACCCGTCCCCGCAAGTCCTCCATATCGGCGCTTAGCACTAACCTGCCGCTGTCAATAAGCACAATGCGGTCGCAGATGTCCTCCATTTCACGAAGATTGTGAGAGGACATGAGAATGGTGGCGTTGTTCTCGGTCATTTCCTCAATGAAAATCTTTTTGGTAAGCTCACGGGTAAGAGGATCAAGTCCGTCAAAGGTTTCGTCGCAAAGCAGATACTTTGCCCCATAGGAAAGAGCGGTGACAATATCGCTTTGCCGTCTCATTCCCTTTGAAAATCCCGAAAGGCGGCGGTTCACGTCAAGTCCGTAGCGTTCCGCCAGTCCGTAAAACTTCTTAATGGAAAAGCCTTCTCTAAGCGAGGAATGTATCATCGCCATTTTCTTCATGGTCATTCCCGGCTGATAATACTGATCGTCGCTGATATAAGCTATCTGTGACTTTACCCTGTTGTTTTCGTAAACACGGCTTCCGTCGATGGAAACAGTGCCGCTGTCCTGCTTGTATATTCCTGCCGCAATGCGCAGAAGGGTGGATTTTCCCGCTCCGTTAATGCCGATAAGCCCCACTATGCTGTTGTCGGGTATGGTAAGCGTTATATTATCAAGAGAAAGCACCCCGGATTCCGCAAAATATTTGCTCAAATCTTTAATTTCAATCATATTCTTCTCCTACAATCTCGAGCACACGCTCTTTATTTAAGCCGTTCTTTTTAGCTTCCCTCAAGGACTGCCTGAGCTTTTCCTCGGACTTCTTTGTTCTTTCCCCCGCAACGGAGGACAAGTCGGAATTGATAAACGAGCCTTTGCCCGCAACGCTGTAAATCACTCCCCGCCGTTCAAGCTCTCCGTATGCCCTTGCAATGGTGTTGGGGTTAATGTTGATAGCAACCGCCAATTGCCGCACAGAGGGCAGCTGTTCGTCGGGCTTCAGCTCTCCCGACAGCGCCATTTCGCTTATATTGGCAGCCAGCTGTTCATAAATCGGACGCTTGTCCTTATAATCTACTGTAATCATAGCTCCCCTTTTCTTGTCTAATAGCGTAATCGTATTAATCCAATTAGTACACTTGTTTATGTTTTATTATACACGGTTTTTTGAGAATGTCAAGGGAGTAATAAAAATTTTTTTAATTGTTTCACATAAAAGGAAATGAAACAATACCGCTCATTATCTTGACTTCTACATAGGAAAGTGTTATAATGACTAAGATTGAAGCATTAGAACATATAACAGGAGAAGAAATTGGATAGCAAAAAATTAATCAACGCTTTGATATTTCCATCGGAAAATATCGAAAAGCTTTTTAAAGCTCTGCAATACTTCGTGCCGTTTTTTACCGCCCTTGCCGCTGCCGAGTTTTTATACGCCGCATTTGGAATCCTTTGGGGTATAATCGGCGGCGCTGTGCTGGCTGCGGAATTTTTCTTTTTAAAGCTTTACGAGAAAATGGGCAAAAACTCGCCCGTAAGCCTGCTGCTGTCTGCGCTTATACCTCTGTATTTCGGAATAAGCTTTTATGATAAGCTTGCGGAGCTTGCTAAAAACAGAAGCTTTACCGGCGGGGTTCTTGAAACAATATGTCTCTGCTTTCTCATGTTCTTTATACTGAGTCTTGTCTTTGGCAAGCTGCTTGAAAGCCGAAAGGAAAAGGCTGACGTTAAGGCAATGGGCAGGCTTCTTATTTGTGCGGGCGCATTTTTCTTTACCGTTTTGGTTTATCTTCCCTGCGATACTTATATCAACAATCTGACCGACTTTAACTTTCCCCTAAGTCTGTTCATATTCCGCTTTATCGGAAAAGGATTGTTTTGGCTGATACCCTTTGCATATTTCGGACTTGTACTCTCCGAAAAAGCTCACGGCATACTGTGCACCCTTTTCTGCGGGCTTACTCTCTGCGCATATGCACAGTATATGTTTATGAACAGCGGATTGGGCTTGCTTATGGGCGAATCGGTAAATTGGGATTCGAACTTGGTTTTCGGTATCGCCAACTCGGTAATATGGGCGGCTCTGCTGATACTGCCCTTTATGCTGAGAAAGATTATAAGTAAGCTGTGGAGAAGGCTCTCCTCAATAATACCCGCTTTTCTCGGCGGCGTGCAGCTTTTAAGCCTTGTCGTGCTGATATTTACTGCGGGAGGAGATATTAATATTTACAGAAACGAGGCTATGGACGGAAGAGAGCAATATACCGTCTCCTCCAAAAAGAACATTATCACCTTCGTGTTCGATGCGGTGGATAATTATTATTTTGAGCAATTTCTTGAGGATTCTCCCGAGGTTTTTGAGGGCTTCGAGGACTTTACTCTTTACAATAACACCTGCTCCGTTCACGACTACACCTTAGCTTCTATGACGCAAATGTTAGCGGGGGAAACAAGCTGTCCTATGTATGATACGGACAAATGGCTTAAGGACGCATGGAACAGCGAAAGAGCTGCGGACTTTTATAAGCGGCTTCACGATGCGGGCTACACCGTAAACGCTTATATGCACGCCGAAGTGCCTGTTGACCTGCTTGAGCGCAAGTATGACAACTGCTTTGGCAGCTCCGAGCCTAACAATGTGGATAAAGAGGGCGTCTGTAAGGCGCTGACGGCGCTTAACCGCTACCGTTATATGCCCTATTTGCTTAAACGCTTTTTCGATACCAACGATGTTGATTTCAAAGGCTTTGTGGAATACAATAACGGCTTTAACTATGAAAACGACGACTACTTTTCGGAGCTCAAAAAATCGGGACTTAAAAAATCGGGCAATAAGGACAACTACTTTATCGTAGAACACCTGAACGGCGCTCACTACCCCTGCGACGATATAATGTCTGAAACTAAAAAGTGTCTTGAGATTGCTAAGGAGTATATTAAGCAGCTTAAGGACTTGGGCGTTTACGAAAACTCGGCGATAATAATCACCTCCGACCACGGCAGGCATACTTCTGATTTCTCCGCCGCCGCTCCAACGCCTATCTTCATGGTTAAAGAAGCAGGACAAACGGGGGAAGAGATGAAAATCAGCACTGCTCCCGTATACCATGCGGATTTTTTGGCTACCTATCTGAAAATGGCGGGCTTATACGGCGATACCGACAAGGAAGCTTACGGAAGCTCGGTTTTCGACTTTAAGGACGGGGATATAAGAAGCCGCACATGGTACGACCACACGGGAGACGACAGCTATCCTAACCCTAACGGTGCCGCCTGCAACGTGTATTTTGCCTACACCTATGAGGGGACTGAAAAGGACCTCCGTGAAATAACGAGCAGCAAAACTCCTGCAACCGTAGTTGTAAAAGAATAAAAAATCATAAGAAGGAAAACAATTTTTGACGACGTTAGAAAAGAAAAGGAGAAACGAAATGAAAACAAGAGCAAAGAACTTACTGAGATTCGGATTTTACAGCGCAGGCGCCGCCGTAATACTTACCCAAAGCTGCTTCGCCTACATCGACCCCGCCACCACCAGCCTTATCATACAGATAATTGCCGGCGTTGTGATTGCCTGCGGTACCGCCGTGGGTATTTTCTGGAGCAGGATTAAGCGGAAATTCAAAAAGAAAACCGATGAGGAACCCGAGGCTGCCGCCAATATTAAAAAAGAAGGCGACTCCGACGAGAAGGTGGTTATTACCGCCGACGAGCTTTTGGCTGAGGACGAGGACGCATCGGAAAAATAAAGAGCGCATTTGAGAATTACCCTTTAGCAAGGTTTTCAAAATCGCCCTTTTCTTAGCAAAATAAGGAGGATTAAACCGCTTGGACGCAGTGATAGATTTTCTGATAGGGATTCTCGGATATATAATGCAGTTTTGCTACTTTATCATCAAGAACTACGGTCTCAGCATTATTGCCTTTACGCTTCTGACAAAATTCATTCTGTTCCCTATCTCGCTTATAATACAGAAAAACTCGATTAAAATGGTGCAGATGCAGCCCGAAATCGATGCGCTGAGAATAAAATATATTGACGACAAGGATAAGCTGAACGACGAAACGGCGGCATTGTACAAAAAATATAAATATAACCCCTTTTTGGACGCAGTGCCTCTTCTGCTGCAAATTCCTATCGTTTTGGGCTTGGTGGGAGTAATATACCGCCCTCTCTCATTCGTTATGAATATTGACGGCGGCGTTATCGAACAGCTTAACGACTGGCTTGTAAACACGCTGCACATAACCGACGCAGAAAATATGTATCAGCTTGAAATATTGCAGCAGATAAGGGCGGGGGCGGAGCTTCCCGCATCAATACCCGCTAATATAGCCTCAATGATACAGAACTTCGATATGAATTTCTTGGGGCTTAATTTAGGGCTTACCCCTTCCTTTACCGAAAATCAGATATTGCTGATTTTCCCGTTGTTGTCGGGACTGAGCGCACTTTTGCTCTGTGTTGTGCAAAATAAAATAAACGTGCTCCAGCTTTCACAGGGAAAGGCAAACAAAATAATCACCACCGTTATTATGGTGGGATTCTCTACTTATTTTGCTTTTCTTGTTCCTGCGGGAGTGGGCTTGTACTGGATTTTCGGAAACCTTTTCGCAATACCCTCTATGGCGCTTGTAAACGTGGTTATGCCGCCGAGAAAGTACATCGACTACGACTACCTTATGAAGATGAAGGCGCAAAAGGCGGCCTTGGAAAAAGAGCACAAAAAGTATCTTAAGCGTGAAAAATCCGATTACAAAAGGTTTTTCTCTGTAAAGAACATGCAGCTTATGATTTATTCCGAGCAAAACGGATTCTACAAATACTATGCGGGAATGATCGACTATATTTGCGAACACTCGGATATACAGATACATTATGTAACAAGCGATCCCAATGACAAAATATTTGAGGATAAGCGGGAGCAGATTCACGCTTACTATTCCGCAAGCGACAGATTCCTTATTCCGCTGTTTATGAAGCTTGACTGCGATATGTGCATTATGACGATGCCCGATTTGCAGAAATACCACATTAAGCGCTCCAAGGTGAGAGACGATATTGAATATGTATATGTGGTTCATGGATTGGGAAGCAGCGCTATGACCTTAAGGAAAGGCGCTCTCGACTGGTATGACACCATGTTCTGCCCAACCGTTGACGGAGAGAATGAAGTAAGGGAAATGGAGGAGCTGTATAATACTAAGCCCAAAACCCTTATTGAAGCGGGCTATATGCTTATCGACGAAATGATCGAAAAGTATGAAAAATCCGAAAAGAAGATAAACAATCCGCCGAAAATTCTCATTGCCCCCTCATGGCAGCCCGACAATATCATCGAGCTTTGTATAGATGAGCTTTTGGAGCAGTTAAGCAAAACCGAATACGACATTATCTTAAGACCTCACCCTCAGGCTGTGAGACACGCCCCCGAACGGTTCAATGAGCTTCACGACAAGTATGACGGCACCAACATTGAGGTACAGACCGACTTTTCCTCCAACAACCCCGTTATGGAAGCGGACGTGTTGATAACCGACTGGTCGGATATATCCTTCGAGTTTGCCTTCACCACCAAACGCCCCGTTCTATTTATCAACACGCCTATGAAGATTATGAACCCCGAATATGATAAAATAAAGACGGTGCCCATAAACATATCCATGAGAAGCGTCATAGGAAAAGCCGTTGAACCTACCGAATTGGACAAGGTGAACGGCATTATCAAGGAGTTTATCGACAACAGAACCGCCTACGCCGAAGCTATCGAAAATACCCTTAACGAACGTGTATTTAACGTAGGCAAGAGCAAAATTATCTACGGCAGATACGTTATCAAAAAGCTTTCAGCCAAAAATAAGGCTAAGGCTTAACCGACAAAATGAGGTAACATTATGAGCAATAACTGGAAGGACGTCTGGTCAAGACGGCACGAATCAGAAGGCTTAAATATCGAGGAATTAAAAAAGAATCCAAAGGAAATGTTCCTATATATGAAAAAGCTGAACGGATTTGACATTGTGGAGAGCGGAATCAGCTATGAAGCCTTTATGGAACAGCACAAGAGCCTTACCGAAAGACTTTGTCAAAGAAAGCCCTGCAAAAGCGTGTTCGAGATAGGCTGCGGCAGCGGAGGAAACCTTTATCTCTTTTCCCTTCTGGATTATAAGGTAGGGGGCATTGACTATTCACAAGGTCTATTGGATTTTGCAAAAAGCGCCATTGACGGGGATAAGGTTTTGGAGCTTTGCTGTAACGAAGCAATCAACACTTCCGCCGATATAAAATATGACGCCTGCTTCTCCAACAGCGTTTTCTCTTATTTTTCCGACTATGAATATGCCGAGGGAGTATTGGACAAAATGAACGCCAAATGCAGAAACAGCATTGTGCTGTTGGACGTTCACGACATTGACAAGAAACAGGCGTTTATAGATTTCAGAAGAAAGACAATAGAAAATTACGACGAAAAATACAGCGGACTGCCAAAGCTTTTCTATCCCAAAAGCTTCTTTGAGAATTACGGCAAAAAACACGATATGGACGTTGTATTCTTTGAGTCAACCGTGGAAGGATACTGGAACAACGAGTATATTTATAACGTATGCTTCTACAAAAAATAAAAGCGAAAGAGATATTCGGGAGGGCGTTAAAGCTTGCCGTTCCGATGATGATACAAAACGGCATAACCAATGCGGTAAGCTTAGTTGACAATATAATGGTGGGAAGCATAGGAAGCGAAGCAATTACCGCCGTCTCAATTGTGGGACAGCTTATTTTTGTCTTTAACCTTGCCATTTTCGGCGGTTTATCGGGACCGGGAATCTACGGCGCACAGTATTACGGCAGCAAAAACCTCGAGGGCTTCCAAAATACGGTAAGAATTAAGCATTGGATAGGCTTTTTTTGTTTGGCGGCAGGACTGCTTGTCTTTAACCTTGCGGGAGAGCCGCTTATTAATATGTACTTAAAGGGCGAGAGCGAAAATGTGGATCCCCTCCTCACTATGAGCCTTGCAAAGCAGTATATGCAGATAATGCTGTGGGGGCTTCCCTTCTTTGTAATGACGCAGATATTCTCCACCACTCTGAGGGAATCGGGAGACAGCTTTAAGCCTATGGCGGCGGGGGTAAGCTCGGTAGCCGCCGACGTGATTTTCAACTACATTTTCATTTACGGAAACTTCGGCGCTCCAAGGTTAGGGGTACAGGGCGCAGCTATTGCAACGGTTATCGCAAGAATTATCGAAACGGCGGTGGTGGTAATCTGGACAGCTGCCGCACGGCAAAAGCACCCGTTCCTCAAGGGTCTGTACAAAAAAATAACCGTTCCCTTGAACGAAGCGGGAGTGATACTGAAAAAAAGCATTCCTATTTTTATTAACGAATTTTTGTGGGCAGGGGGCATTGCGGTATTAACTCAGTGCTACTCTGTACGGAGCCTTGACATCGTGGCGGGACTGAATATTTCCAATGCGCTGTGCAACCTGTTTAACGTGGTGTTTGTAGCGCTTGGCAACGCCGTGGGAATACTGACGGGGCAGACTCTTGGCGCATCACAATACGAAAAAGCCAAAAAGGACGCATTCAGCCTTATGTGGTTCACGGGGGCGGTGTGCTTTCTGCTTACTATAGGTATGGCGAGCATTGCTTGGGTTTTCCCCGGGTTCTACAACACTACCGACGATATAAGGAATTACGCCACCTACTTTATCATTATAACCGCTCTGTTCTTTCCGGTGCAGGGGTTCTTGAACTCATTGTACTTCACATTGCGCTCGGGCGGGAAAACACTGGTAACATTTTTGTTTGACAGCGTCTTTACATGGGTAATAACCATTCCTATAGCCTTTCTTCTCTGTAATCTTACGGGACTGCATATATTCGCCGTGTATGCCATTGTTCAGGCGGCGGACTTTATTAAGGTGACTATTGGATATATATTGATTCGCAAGGGGGTTTGGATAAGCAATCTTGTAAATTAAAAAATAATACCCACCAAAACCTGTAACCGGTTTTGGTGGGTATAGCCTTATCATCATAAATCATATTTTTCAATCAAGGCATTGTAAATATCGTCCTTAAAGTTATCACGATTATAAACGCCCAAATCGTCATACTTGGTAAGTCCCGTGCTTTGGTAGCTGACATTTTTAAGAGGATAGCGCCCGTCACAGTCGTCTACGCAATAATACGAATCATCATAAAGAAGAGAGCGGCTAAGAAAGAAAATCCACGTTTCGCCCTTAAGCATAGGGGTCATTTGACTATACGATATAAACTGATCATCCTTAACTCCGCAGGACTGTACGATTTTTATTTCGTCGCCAATGTTTACATCACCACTGAGGACTTGTTTAACCCTTAAGGTGCTGTAAGACCTTATATAGATAAAGTCGTCTCCCGGTTCGGTAAGGGGATTATCGGTAATTTCCGCCACAATAATCATTTCGCTTGCTTCTTCAATTTCGGGAAGCTCATCATAGATTATTCTTTGCGGCTCGATTAAAATAAACTCCAATTTTGAATAATCAACCGACTCCGCTTGATCGGATTTATTGCATGAAGCAAAGAGACATAAAGATAAAAACAAAAACAAAACTACCATGAATGTTTTTTTCATATTGTTCACCTTATTAAATTATTATGGAAAACACCTTTCAAACATTTTAACAATTTCTCCCACAGTAGGCTGTTCATCTTCAAAAACCGCAGCGTAAAACTTATTTTGCCCCCCGAGAATAAAGCAAGCGCCCTTATAATCGCTTGACAAATAAAACATATGTCCGTTATCCGAAGTGGGTGCCATTGGCTTAATCATTATGCGATCCTTGTTGGTGTTTCCCTCCATGATGTTTGATAGGCTGAGATTTCCGCCGAGGCAATTCATATTACCGTCTATGTTTGTGTAAAAAAAGTTTCCCTCGGAATTAATATCCAATTCAATATCTATTTTGTCAAAATGCTCCTCGGCCAAGTCTCCTTCGGGAAGCTCAGAGCGGTAGCTTTCCCCAACATTATAAAAGCTGTAAGTACCCTTTACCGTGTGCTCATGGGGGGTAAAAAGAATTACAAGCACAGTTATAAGCGCCGCCGCCGCTAATACTGCTACCATTAAAATAAAAATTTTCTTTTTAGTAAACATTATTTTTACCTCGCAAATTAAATAAGTGCAAAAGTGTCTTTAGGAGCAAAAATTGGTGTTTCTACATAAGCGCCGCAAATCTTAGCCTTATATCTTACTTTACTAATACAAAGATTAGCTGAATAAATTATGTACAATATCTGGGTTTCCTGGTGCCATGTGAAGTAACAAATCTTCAGAAAAAACAGAAGTTACCGAATTACCAGAAGCGCAATACACCCAACTATTTGTAGTTTCGTCAAGAACATATGTAAAAACCAAAACGTTGCTTGTGACCAAATTACAAGTTAATGCATTACCTGATGAATATATTTCCGTTGGTGACGGTTTATTTGAAAATGCTAATTCGTATGGTAAATATTTTACTCCGGGAATCAATTCAAGAAGGGTTGAAACACCTTTTGAAACATAGATGCTAATTACTTCATCAACGAAGTTTTGTGCAGTTGATGAATTTGCGCTAATGTTTCCATAAAAAACCTTTGTATCATTGCGTTCAAGTTTATCTTTACTTAACGAAGAGCCCTTCTTAAAATATGTGTAAATCTGATACACACTATAAGTTTTGCTTCCGTCATTATAACTTGATTTTCTTCCAACCGCAGTGTACTCAGATTTTAGTGTTTCTATGACATTAGTCAATTCCGACATTGATAAATTTCTTGCTACAGAAGAATGCGAATAATCTGCATTTATTATCACATCTGTCATAGCGTCGTCATATATCGAATCATAATCACATTTTTCAATTAAATGTGAAACTTCTTCTTTTCGATATTGCAAAGATAAAAAAGCTTCATTATTTTTATCTTGCGAATAATTCTCTAATAACCTACATTGAAACTCGATATCAGCCAATTCAGAAATATACTCGCCAAATTGCTCATCATTATACTCTTCATTGTGTAAATCATCCGCAAATACAGTTGTACTAAAGATTATAGAACTTGTAACAATTATAGAACAAGCCCTTCTTATTGCTTTTTTCATAGCTTTTTACTCCTCTCTAATTAACAGTTTTTAATGTTTAACAAAAATCATCTCATGCCAAGTTATGTATTCATCATTTTCACCTTCTTTCTGTCGCTCTTATTGTTCTAAACAACAACGTAAATTTATTATTGTAATTATAGCATATATTTACAAAAATGTCAATATAAAGTTGACCTTTATAAATAACTTTAAAATAACTTGTACAATAATTCTAATAAACCGCCGAAAAATCGAATTACATTAAAAATATAAACGAAAAAGTCTACCCAAATTTTTAGGCAGCACCATATAGCAATAACTATACGATGCTGCCTTAAAAAATTAATTAACGGAACAACAATTAGCCTCTTCTCGCATTAATACGACATAATGCCGCCTTACCCATTCACAGTCTGCGCCGCAGTCTCCTCCGGCTTCTTGGTAATCTTAACGTCAACGGTATAATCCCCGTTTATCCAAAGGGTGGTCTGTCCTAACCTTGCTATTCTCAACGTTACGGTAAGGTTTTTAACGCCCTCGTCGGTAGGCGTACCCAAAAGGTTTACCGTTCCCGTTATATCGTCTGATGTAAGACTGTGCAGCAAGCCCGATGGTCCCACAGCGGTAATATCAAGCTGACTTGTAATAAAGCTGTAGTCATAATTGGGATCGCCGTTCAGTACCGTGAAGTTATCGGTAGAAACCGAGAAGCTTCTGGGACCGTAGTCGTCCACGTCCTCAAAGGTAACCTGTGCAACCGCCACATTGGAAAGATTCCTGTACCCGTCGGCAAGGGCAATCGGAAGCTTAATCCCTCCCTGCAAGTCGCGTGAAGTAATATCCGTCAAATCTATCTCGCCAACGTCTATCCGTTCAAGATTTTCTATGCTCATATCGGAGGCGGGGGCGGCAATTGTTATCTCGGTGGGATAAATGCTGTACTTTAAGCTGTTCTGATTAAAGTTCTGGGGATAGATAAGGGACACGTTGAGAGGAAGAGTCTTAACTCTGTAGAGAGGTACGGTTACGGAATAATTGTTTGCCTCGTACTCCAAGCCGGGGTCGTCTATCTTAGTCCCGTCCCTGTCATAAAGGCTTACGCTGCCGGAAAGACGTGTGGTCTCGGTGAGGGCGCTGCTGCTGACGGGAGCAATAACCGCTCTCGCCACGGAATTTACTAAAGATTCCTCGCCGCTTATCCTTACGGTGTCGGTGGAAAGAGTTATAGCTTCCGTCTGTATCTGCAAATTGTCCGCGACGGAAATACTGTCGGTGTTGACCTCTAAGGCTATGTCCTTTGTCACCATTCTGCGGACGTTTACGGAAGCCGTAAGCCCGCTTGTGACTATTTCACAGTCGGAGGTGGGACGCACCATTTTAACGTCCACATTTACGGTATGAGTGCCTGGAGAGCTGACGCTCGACAGGTCGAGAGATGCCACAAAGTCGTCGGGGGTAAGAGTGCCGATAACGTAGCGCTTTCCCTGTATCTGAATGCTTACCTCCTGATTAAAATCGCTTATGGTAAGGTTTTCCTGCTGCATAAAGGAAGTAGGCTCGGCAATGACCGGTATGCCGTCGATATGGTCAAATTCGTTGGGGAAAATCTGGATTGAAACGGTGAACCAAATGATTATGGATATGATTACCGAGAGAATGATAGACTTAAGCTCCCGCTTAAAAAATGCTCCTATCCTTTTCATTATTGCTTTTCCGCCTCCTTCCCGTTTTTCCTCTGCTTTTCGGGAGAGGCTTTTTTATTTTTCTTGGCGTTTTCGGGGGCAGTGTGTATCAATCGTTCGCTAAGATATTTCTTTAACGTAGCCCCCGAGAAATTCCTTTTTATCTGTCCGTCCTCGGCAACGGAAATAACTCCCGTCTCCTCGGATACAACCACCACAATTGCGTCGGACACCTCGCTCATTCCGATAGCCGCACGGTGTCTTGTCCCTAACTCCTTCGGCACAAGCTCTTCCTTTGCGGGCTTTGGCAGATAACAGGCGGCGGCGTGAATAAGTCCCTCTCTCATAATAACTGCGCCGTCGTGAAGAGGAGTGTTAGGAACAAATATATTGCCGAACAGCTCGGCGCTGGGCATAGCGTTGATAATGGTGCCCGTCTCTATCTGCTCGCCTAATTTTGTCTGTCTCTCAATAACGATAAGCGCACCCGTCATTGTCCTTGAAAGATTTTCACAGGCTTTTACTATACAGTTTATGGCAAGCTCGTTCTTGCTGTTCTCGGCTTCGGCGGCGCTTTCGAGAAAGGGCAGCTTTTTCGACATTTTGGTACGTCCCACACGCTCCAAAATTCGCCTTAATTCGGGCTGAAACATTATAATTATCGCAAGAATGCCAATGCTGAAAAACGACTCGGCAACGATTCCCATTACCTTAAATTCAAGCTGATCCAAAAAGAAAAGAAGAATAGCCAAAAAAACAAGACCCTTAAAAAGCTGCTGCGCCCTTGTCTCGCGCATAAGCTTAAGGCAGAAAAAGATGATTGCCGAAAGGAAGATAATATCTAAAACATCAACGAAGGTTATATAGCTTACAACGCTTCGGATATTGTCCCAAATATCTGCAAAATATGAAAACAACTTAAACACCCGCTTTTACAATTGAAAGTTGAAAATTGAAAATTGAAAGTTAATTATTCCATTACGCTTTTTAGTATCTTTTTCTTAATTTTAACACAATTGCTTTTCTTTTGCAATATCTTTTCGCAATTTATTATCGGCTGTTCATTATCTTTCACGTTGTCTCATATAAATTATACGCAATAATAAAATTCAGGAAGGAGAAACAAAAAATGATTGGAAAAAACAAGCTGAAATTGGGTTGTGCGGCAGTGGCGGCCGCAGTAGCGCCTTTTCTGATAACACAGGCGGCGAAAAATCCCCCGGACGTGAATAAAATAATGGCGGCAGCGGTGGATTTTACAGCAGCAGGAGGGTTTTCCACGGAAGGCTTGGATTTCGGCAACGGCGAGCTGATACTTTATAAGCCCTCGAAGCCGCCCGAAGCCTCACAATCCTATACATTGCCCAAGGAGACGACAGTCAAGGAAGAAACGGAAATTCTTACCGAAGAAACCGAATCGCAAGCAGAAACGGAAGCTGCCCCAAAAACAGAATTAACAACAGAAGCAGAATTGCCCGTAGAAACAAACGCTCCCGCAGAAAACACATCGGAAGAAGCAAAGGAACCGCAAACTCAACCCGCCGAAGAAAACCCCTTTATCATTGTCCAAAACATCAATCATGACACCGAGGATTTGACGGTTTTCGGGAACAACGACTTAAAGGTCTACCGTAACACCTTTAAGCCTTCGGGGGGTTCAAATTTTATCGACCTTGATAGAGGCGGACAGGTGAGGAACTGCACCGAGCTTGATAACGATTTTGTGAGAAGTGAAACAAAAATAAGTACCGATATTAAATTGGATGCCTTTTCCGAGGAACCTCAGGTGCTAATAATGCACGCTCACGCCTGCGAAAGCTATCTTGTGGGAGACGGAAGCTATCAGGACAAGGAATACACCTGCCGCACCACCGAC
>CAYMFX010000026.1:0-22409 GCA_964389845.1 uncultured Ruminiclostridium sp. | reverse complement strand
TGTTTTTGTTTTCTTCTTCTGAAATGTCAAGACTGAATTTTGGGGAAACTTAAACGCAGCGAAATGTATTAAGGGCAATAAATGCAAAGCCTGCTCCTTTTGATTTTTGAAGAAAATATTGATTTATATCCGAAGGTATGTTACAATGTTACTCGAGCATTACACTTATGTGCAATAACCATTTTGACTTTGTCTTTGTCCTGTGTCAAAATGGTTATTGGCATATGACATTGAATCGGAGTAAAGTTAATGGAAGAAAAAGGCTACCTTGTTCTGCAAAAAAACAATAACGAAGGCTTTGGCATTTTATACGCCGACGATAACGCCTGCACCTTGGCAAAGCTTAATAAAGATAATTTATCCGAATATGAACCCGAAAATGCAGTAAAGCTGCTCGATGTTTCAAGAATAAGCCTTGATAATTCTCATGAGCTTTGGGTTTTGGAAAAGGCAGGCAACAGAAATAAGCGCACCTACGAGCTGAAAAAAACGGATCAGGATTTGGAATATGCCCTTAAAGAGGCAGAGGAAGCCAACAAAGCCAAAAGCGTTTTCCTGTCCAATATGTCTCACGATATTCGCACTCCCATGAATGCAATCGTAGGCATGACCTCCATAGGACTTTCCCATATCGACGAGAAATCAAGAGTGCAGGACTGTCTGAATAAAATTCGGATTGCCTCAGATCACCTTATGAGCTTGGTAAACGATGTTTTAGATATGTCAAGAATCGACAGCGGAAGATTAACATTAAACGACGAAGCATTTTCCGTTGCGGATTTGGTTCACGATATTGCCGTAATAATGCGCCCGCAAGCCGCACAGAAAAACCACGCACTGAATTTTGAGATAGACGGAGTATACAGCGAACGCCTTATAGGCGACCCCCTCAGGCTGAGGCAGATTTTAGTAAATATTATCGGCAACTCCGTAAAATACACCCCGGACGGCGGAATAATCAACGTAAGCTTTTATCAGAAGCGGGATAATTCCCGGCAAGGTCAGGACAAAAAAGTAATCTGCGGTTTTATATGCGAGGATAACGGCATCGGCATGAGCGCCGAGTTTTTGGATAGAATATTTATTCCCTTTGAAAGAGTCAACAATTCCGTCACCGGCAAAATAGTGGGAACAGGTCTCGGAATGGCGATTGTCAAGAATTTAATTGACAGTATGGGCGGCAGCATATGGATTGAGAGCGAAGAGGGGAAGGGGAGCCGCTTTAAGGTGGAGATTCCTCTTCTTGTCACCGTAAAAAGCGAAGCCGAATTAAAGCTGCCCGTTGGCAAAAACGTTCTTGTGGTGGAGAGCAAAGCTGCCCTTGCCGATAAAATAACCGAGTATCTTAAAGAAAGCGGTCTTGTTCCCGTATGCATGGATAACGGGTTAGAGGCGGTGACCCTGCTTACCGAAAATAAATATGAGGACAAAATGCCCTGCGCTATGCTTTTAGGTCAGGAAATACACGATATGACGCTGTTTGAGCTGGCTACTCACGTACGGCAGCTTGCGGGTGCGGATTTCCCCATAATCCTTGTTTCCGAAGAGGATTGGGCGCAGATAGAATACCCGGCTACCCGTGCGGGGGTTAATGCTTTCGTTCCTTGCCCGCTGTTTAAAAGCAGGCTTATGGAGATAATTTCAAGGCTTACCGCTAACCTGCATTCCGAAGAGGAGGATCTGTCCTCTGTTAATTTCAATTTCAGCGGCCGCCGCATTCTGCTTGTTGAAGATGTGGAGATAAATCAGGAAATAATGGTGGAGCTTCTTTCGGTAACGGGAGTGGAGGTCGAGGTAGCGGATAACGGCAAAAAGGCGGTTGAAATGTTTGAAGCTTCAAAAACCGATTACTACGACCTGATTTTTATGGATATACAAATGCCTATTATGGACGGCTACGAGGCTACAAGACGGATAAGAGCCTTGAACCGCCCCGACGCGCCCACTGTCTGGATAGTTGCAATGACCGCTAACGCTTTTGTTGAAGATATACGCCGTTCCATAGAATCGGGAATGAACGAGCATTGTTCAAAGCCCGTTGACCCAAAACGGTTAAACGAAATAATGCAGAACAGATTTAAGTGCTCCAAGAAATAAACGAATCATAAGGATGAAATATAATGCAGCCGTATCAGGAAGAATACATTGCCAATTCAAAAGAAATAACCGCTCTTTCTGCTTATCAAAGTCCCGGCGGACTTTCCTTTGAGGAATATTATAAGCGTCTTATGGACTGTAAAGCCGCCGTCAGGGAAAAGGCGAACCGCAATATGCAGATTCTCCGAGAAAAGCTTTTCCCCATGATTGACTGTCTTTATGACACCACCGAGGAGGAAAGGGCTGAGCTGTGGGATTTTGCCTCTAAGCTTTTTTCTGTCGGCAAGGAAATAGATTTGGGACTTTTTTGTCAGATTCATAAGGCGTTTCTGAGCCTTGCAAGGCTTAAACAAAACCGCAACGAAATGATAAAAGAGCTGTACTGGTTAGGCATAGGCTATTTTTATGTGAGCAGCAAGCTTACGGGTTCGGAAAAAGAGGCTTACAGTCATAAATATACTTACCAGATGCGCTTGTATTTTACCGAAGCGGCAGCATATCTGAAATATTACGACGAAATAGACGACAATGAGATAAGAGGTTATATTTTGCGTTCCTGCGCTAATATGTCTATGGGTACCTTTGAGGTTTTAGATGAAAAAATCAAGCTGATAAAGCGCTCCCTGATGATTTTGCAGGATAAAGGGTATCGGGAAAAGGCTCCCGATTTGCCATGGGACAGATTTGTCAATACCGCACATCGGCAAATGGCGTCAAGCCTTAGTCATAACACAAGAAACACAATGTCTCCTCAGAATGTGGCGGATATAATGGAGTCCGTTCATATTGTTTACAGCGGACAGGCGGAGGAGGCAAAGAAGAAAAATAAAAAAATACAGCCAAGGATTCGGTTCTCGGAATATGCCGCCGAATTTCACTGCGGCTTGCACACCTTGGACGAGCTGCTGACAAAAATTGAGGAGATAATGGACAGCGCCGACCCAAACGACTTTTCCGACGATAATATGTATGCAATGATTTCGCTTCCCGCCTTTTACTGCCAGTATATCGGCGATAACCGGGAACAGACGGATCGCCGCAGGGAATATATCGAGGCGCTTTACAAAAGGATTTTAGCTTATATGGAATCCGTCCCCGACGCCGGAAACAACGCACAGCTTTTCCTTTATCTGAGACAGCTTTCCTACACCTTTTTGGAAACCGACAACAGCATATCTTACAAGGATTTTATGCAGAGACTTCAGATTCTTTTCACTCCCGCGGTATATATTCATTCCCGGGTGGTTGGAAAAACGGCTCGGACATTATGTGAGATTATCATAGAGGAAGAGCCGGGGTTTTTCGACGATATAGAGGAGGTGAGAGGCATTTCCGACGCCGAAGAAAAAAGGGAGTATATTCTTAATTTTGCAATGGAGTGCGGAATTTTTCACGATGTGGGAAAATTAAATCTGATTAATTTGTATTCTAACACTCAAAGACAATGGTTTGAGGAAGAGAACGAAATAGCGCAACTTCATACTGTTTTGGGAAGGGTGTGTTTAAGCGAAAGGAAATCCACAAAAATTTATTCCGAAATTGCTCACGGTCATCACAGCTGGTACGACGGCTCAAAGGGCTATCCCGATTCCTACAAGCGTCTTGAATGCCCCTACCGTCAAATGGTTGATATTATAGCGCTAACGGACTGGATAGACAACTCCGTCGAGAACAACAGAATACGCAGCGAGAAAAACAAAACCTTTGACGAAGCCGTTAAAGCCGCCGTTTCTCTTGAAGGAAAACGGTTCTCTCCTCTTTTGACCGCAAGATTAAGAGACGGCGATGTTGTGGAGAAGCTTAAAAATTCCTTTGAAAAAAGCAGATATGAGGGATACAGAAATTTATACAATGTTAAAAAATAAAATCCAGGCAAAGAAACAGTGACGACAATTTATAACTTACTGCTTTTCTTATATCTCTTAGCCGTTCTGAGCAGCAGCAGGGATATTATCATCACTAACGGAAATACACAGCCTACAAGCATTCCCTTCTGCAAATTATCGTTTGCGCTCTGAGCAACGCCTCCCACTATGCCGGGGCCTAACGATCCTCCCAAATCCCCCGCCATTGCCAGCATAGCAAACATTGCCGTACCGCCGGCGGGAATACGCCCGGAGCATATGCTTATTGTTCCGGGCCACATTATTCCCACGGAAAAGCCGCAGATAATACAGCCGATAAGCCCGATAACCGGAATGCCTGACAGCGAAGCGGTAACGTAGCATAACAGGCAAAGACAGCCCGAACCCAACATGAATTTCATCAAATCAAGCCTGCTGCCGTATTTTCCGTAAACGGCTCTGCTGATACCCATTGTTACGGCGAACATACAAGGTCCCGCCAAATCGCCTGCGGATTTCGACAATCCGAGAGCCGACTCGGTATAAGCCGAAGCCCACTGCGACATCGACAGCTCCGAAGCGCCTGCGCATATCATCAGCATTATAGCTAATCTGAACGCCGGAAGACGGAGCAAGTCGCTTATTTTCATGCCCTCTCCTTCCTCTGTGAGCCTTTCTATGGGACAGACGGCAAAATTATAAGAATTGAAAATCGGTATCAGCGCCCATATGCAGGCAAGCCATTTCCAGCTGTTGATACCGAAAAATGCGAAAAACAAGGTGGATATCAGAATAACGCCCACCGAGCCCCAGCAGTAGAAGGAGTGCAGCAGGCTCATAACGGCGTCCTTGTTATCAAAGGGGCAGGCTTCAACGATAGGACTTGCCAGCACCTCTATCAAGCCGCTGCCCACGGCGTAAACCACTACGCTTATCATTATCCCCGCATACGGGTCGGGCAGAAGCTCCGGCAAAAAGGCAAGTCCGATAAGTCCCGCTGCCGAAAAAATCTCCGAGGCTACCACACATTTTCGATAACCTATACCGTCTGCAAACTTGGCGCATAAAACGTCGGTGACAAGCTGAGTTATAAAAAATACCGAGGAGATAAGCGCAATTTTTCCCAAGGGTATATCGTAATCATTATGAAATTTAAGAAACAGAAGCGGAGTAAAATTAGCAGCTATCGCCTGCGTTATAAATCCCAAATAGCAAGCCGTTAAGGTTCTTCCGTATTTCTTCGACATATTAATTTCCCTCATATTTGTTGTAATTTGTTGCAGCTGAATTATATCACTCCCGGAAATAAATTTCAAGTCTAAATTGCCTGCCGGACATTTTTTAATCATAAATTAAGTTTATTCAATTCAATCCCTTTAATTTAAATTTGGTTTTACTTGCCTTTTTCGAGAAAAAGTGCTATACTGTAAATTGCGGTATCAGAAACTAAAAAATTATTAAGACTGTTTAAAGGAGAATTTATCCGATGGATTATTATAACGAGCAGCTTATTCAAAAGAAGGCTGACGGAAGGGATTGGGCGATAAGAGTGCTTATCGGAGCGGGTACGGTAACGGTCATTGTGCTTTCAGCAATGGCGGCGGTATTTTTCGGATTTATGCCTCTTATAATCGTGGCTTTCGGAGCCTGTTACCTTGCTTATCTGCTTTTTACCGGCACTTCGGTGGAGTATGAGTATATCGTCACCAACAACGATTTGGATATAGATAAGATAAGCGGAAAGAGAAAAAGAAAAAGACTCATAACCGTTAAGCTCAACACTGTTGTCGAGTGGGGCGAATATAATGAGGGCAAGGAGCATAATGCGGACGCAACGGTTATGGCTCATGACGGCACAGGCATTGGAATTTGGTATCTTATTGCAAAGCATGATAAGTATGGAAACGTTATGATAATGTTTACCCCTTCGGCAGAAACCGCTTTGAATATCAATCACGGCGTTCCTTACGGAGTTCGGAAAAAAGAGCTTAAGTCAAATGAAGCGCAAGAAGCTGAAAATGATACCGAGACCGAAGCTGAGAACGAGTGACATTTTCTTTCAAAAAGAAACCGAAAGAAAATCGGACAAGCTTTTGTTTAAAGCTAATCCGTTCTTAATCTGAAGAACCGGCAGTTCGGCTGCTATATGCAATAAAATATTTTTTAGTGTAACCTTTTGGGGTCAATAGGTGTTTATATTTTGGGGATAATGTTTCATAATGTTTCGGAGAAAGATATGAAGGGCGAAAAAAAGCTTAATTCTACCATTGCCGCAAGAATAGCCGCTGTTCCGGCGGCAGTTGGATTCGCCGCCCTTTTCGCTGTCAACTTCGGACTTATCGGCAGCGCCGTGATTCTTACCTCGGCAGGGCTTATATGCGCTCCCTTGGGGCTTTTTTACGCTTTCGGCTGGATTGATATTATATCGGATTTATCGCCGTATACCCTTGTTGCAGGGGGGCTGTTCCTTGTATTTTTCGGAATATTCTTGGGACTTTGCGTTTTAAAGCTTGCGCCTTTCTGCGTAAGAGCTTTATACCGTTATATTGCCTGTTTCAGAGGAAAGCGGTGGAGAAGGATTTACAGCAATTTCAAAACGGGAAAATTCGTAGCGCTGTCTATTCTGTTTTCGGCTGTCTCGTTGGGGCTGACGGTGGGAATGTATGCCGTGGCGGAAGGAAACGGCTTTGAAGGTACGGTAGTAAGGGACAGATTGGTGTTCGAGGACGCAAAATATATTTATTTAAGCACCTCAAGCCTTGACTTTGAAATAAAATATCACGACGGACAGGGAATAATGATTGATTATGTCAATGACAGCAGTATTATTATTGAGGAAAGCAATAAAAATTACCTCAGGCTTGTGCAGGACGATTCCTTCGCCATTTCCCTTTTCGCTAAGGAGCAGTTCAGATATAAATTAACCCTGCTGCTGCCAAAAAACGATTACAGAGAGTTTTATCTCAGCAGCGGCAGCGGAGATATAACCCTTTATGAAACCGCCGCCGAGTATACCGAGCTTCACACGAGAAGCGGCGATATAAAAATATACGACGCTGACGGAGAAATCAGCGCCGTCACCTCCGATGGCAATATTTTCTGCTCCTATTCGGATTTTAAGGGAGACGAAAGCTTTGAGACAAAAAGCGGAAGCTTGGAGGTCGAGATTCCCGAAAATACCGGTGTAAAGCTGAAATTCAGAAGCGAGGAGGGAGCGCTTTCGGGAGACCTTATGGGACAGCCCGAAGATTTTATCGGCTCGATAGATATAGAAAAGCCGGGAAGAGCGGGGGGAACTCTCTTCGTTACTACAACAAAAGGAAATTTAACGGTAAACAAGAAGTAAAAAGGAGAAGCTGCATTTATGATGTCGATTATCATTCCCGCCTACAATGAGGAGGAAAATATTGAAAACACCGCCTCGGTCATCAGCGGGATTATGGAGGAAAACAGCATTGACTGTGAGATACTGTTCGTTGACGACGGTTCAAGGGACAGAACCTGGGAGCTTATCGAAAGGCTTTCCCAAAGCAATAAAAGTATACGGGGACTTAAATTTTCCCGAAACTTCGGAAAGGAAGGAGCCGTGTTTGCCGGCTTAAAGCATTGCAGAGGCGACTGCGCTGTCGTAATAGACTGCGACTTGCAGCACCCGCCAAGGCTTATGGTAGAGATGTACAGCCTTTGGAAGCAGGGGTATCAAGTTGTTGAAGCGGTAAAGGCTTCAAGAGGGAAGGAAGGATTTTTGTACAAGACCTTCGCTAAGTGCTTCTACGGGCTTATGCAAAGCTCCTCGGGAATCAATATGCAGGGGGCAAGCGACTATAAGCTTATGGACAGGCAGGTAGTGGACGAGCTTAACGAGCTGCCCGAAAGGATTACCTTTTACCGTGCGCTTTCGAGCTGGGTCGGATTTAAGACGACTAAAATTGAATTTGACGTCGCTCCCCGAAATGCGGGAAAAAGTAAGTGGAATTTCAAGAAGCTTTTCAAGTTCGCACTTTCCAACCTTACAAGCTTTACCAATGCGCCGCTTCAGGCTGTTACGGTGTTCGGCATTCTTTCTTTTATTGCGGCTGTTGTCACGGGTATTGTGCAGATAGTGCAAAGCTGCGGCGGGATTCCTCAAAACGGTATAATTCCGGTTATGCTCCTTATAGGCTCGGTAATTATGCTTGCGCTGGGAGCTATCGGATATTATCTCAGCAAAATCTACGAAGAGATAAAGGGACGGCCTCGGTATATAGTGTCCCTTGATACGCTTAATATGAAAAACAGAAACGACAACGGAAAGGAACAACAAAATGGCTGAAACAGCGGCAACCTCAAAGAAGGGCTTCGGCGGTACCGTAAAGGAATACCTGACCTATGCGAGAAACGGAGCAAAGCATTTTCTGATGAAGGAAAATCAGATGTGGCTTTCCTTCCTTTTTTCCGGGCTTATTCTTCTTGTAAGCTACTTTGCCTTCGGGGTTTATCCCTTCGGGAATCAAAGCGTGCTGTCATTGGATCTTAACGGACAGTATGTTTACTACTACGACCATATGTACGACGTATTGTACGGCGGTGAAAGCATTTTCTACTCCTGGAGCAGAAACCTCTCGGGAGAATGGATGGGCATTATCGGCTACTATCTCGGCAGCCCCTTTAACTTTATAGTCTGGCTTTTTCCCAGAACCTCCATGCTGGACGGCTTGCTCACTATGATGTGCGTAAAGGTGGGGGCAATCGGTCTTTGCATGTCTGTCTACCTTTCGAGAGCCAAAAATCTCAGCAAGCTCAGCACCGTAATTTTCAGTATCTGCTATGCCCTTTGTTCGTATACTATCGTTCAGACAATGAACCCTATGTGGCTTGACGGGGTTATGATACTGCCTATTATCTGCCTTGGAATAGAAAGATTTATCGACCAGGGACGGTTCCGTCTTTTGGTGTTCGCTTGGGTTTACGCTTTTGTTACCTGCTTCTATATCGGCTTTATGTTAGCGATATTCTCTATTATTTACTTTATGCTCTATATGGTCATAACCAAAAATCAGGAGGCAAGGGAAAGGTTTTTCAGCAAGGCGTTTAAGATATTGGGACTGGGAGTTTTGGCGGTGGCTATTTCGGCGTTTATGCTGATACCTGTATACGAGTCTCTCTCCTACGGTAAATTTGCGTTCTCCACCCCTGACTACAGCCTAAAGGACAACTTCCCTCTCATTGAGCTTTTCGACAAAATTCTGCCCAACAGCTATGATACGGTAAGAATGTCGGGACTGCCCTTTATTTACTGCGGTATGATTACCGTTCTGCTGCTGCCCGCTTACTTCTTCCACGACAAGATAAGACGCAGCGAGAGAATATCCTATGCGGCGGTAATGCTGCTTCTTGTGCTTTGTATGTATATCCGTCCTGTAGATATGATATGGCACGGAGGACAGATGCCTAACTGGCTCCCCTACCGTTATTCCTTTATGCTTTGCTTCTTAATGGCAGTTTGCGCCGCTTCCGCCTTCGACAAGCTGAAGGACGTCAGCACTAAGTGTATCGGCATCACTGCTGCGGTATGGTTCGGCATAATGGTTTACCAGGAAAATATGGACAACTTTGTCGAGGATCTTAACAACGGACGCGATACTCTTAACAATTTCACCACCATACTGCCCGCAATGATAATACTCTTTACGGTAACGGCGGTTCTTCTTCAATTCAGAAAAAAGCTTAACTTTAATCTCACACGATGCCGCACAAGAATTTATTCCTTCATTCTGCTTGGCATTATCATTTTTGAGGCGGGCTACAACACAATCACTCAAATTTATACTCAGCATAAGGATATAACCTATTCCAACAATCCCAGCTATATGGAAGTCATTCCTGCGCTGAGAGACAAGGTCAATGAGATAAAGGCGGAGGACGACGGCTTTTACCGTATTGAAAAGCTCTTCTTCCGTACTGTAAACGACCCTCTTGCCGCAAATATGTACGGTCTTTCTCACAGCTCCTCTACGCTTAACGCAAAGCCTATCGACCTTCTGAAGCGCCTTGGCTTTACCGCTAAGAGCCACTACACCAGATACAGCGGCGCTACTCTTATTACTTCAAGCCTTTTCGGCGTTAAGTATGAGCTTACCACTCAAAGCAACGATACTAAGGACGTAAGAAACGGTCTTCCTATCAATGCGGAGAAAAACGAATATGCGCTTCCTATCTGCTATTTGGGTGAAAATGCAATTTCCGAGCTTACGCTTACTCAGTATAATCCTTTTACGGCTCAGACTGAATTTTTGAACACTCTAATCGGCAGGGATTATCAGTATTATACAAGAATTGAGGACTTTGACTTTAAAACTGTCAATATAACCCAGTCCTCTACCACCGACGACCACCGCATTTACCGCCAGAAGGACGCCAACTCCACCTCCAGCCTTACCTACAGCTTTAAAGCGCCTAAGGCGGGAAAGCTTTATATGTATCTTCCTTCCACCTACGAAAGAGCTATCAGCCTTAGCGTAAACGGTCAGGGAAAAGGCAAATACTTTGAAGGCGACAACAACTATATGAAGCTTCTCGGCGAGTTTAACGAAGGAGAGGACGTTACTGTTGTAATGACTCTTGACCGTGATGTGCTGTACTTCCGCGAGGCACAGTTTGCGGTTATCGACGAGGAAAAAGTAAGAGAAGCTCTCACCGAGCTTAACGATATTAACGCTGAAACAGTCTGCACCAAGCCCTCCGGCACTAAGGTAGTGACAGAGGTAAACTGCGAAAAGGATATGACCCTGCTTGCTACAATTCCTGTTGAAAAGGGCTGGAGCGTGTATGTGGACGGAGAGAAAACCGAGTACAAGGAAACTATGGGCGCTCTTATCAGCATTCCCCTTACACAGGGAAAGCACACCGTTGAGATGAAATTCACCACTGCCGGATACCCTGCCGCCGTTCTTATTTCCATAGCGGGCGTTATCGTCTTTGCGGGACTTATTATTCTCTGGCTCAAGAGAAATCCCGAGGACAGAAAAATAAGAAAGGCTCACCTTATGACTATATACAACGGTGAAGCCAATGCCGAGCTTAAGGAAATCAAAAAGGCTGAGTGGGAGGAGAGAAAGCGCTACAGAAAAGAATTGGAAATGGAAGAGGAAGCCGAGAGGGCAAGGAAGCTTGCCGAAAAGAACGGCAATGAGGCTGATGAAACCGATTCGGCAAAAAATGCTTCCGAGAAAAACGGCAATGATTCCAATTCGGGGAACAAGTCTTCCGAAAAAAGGAAAAGGAGCCTTAAGGAAAAGAAGGATTCGGACGAGAATAGTGAAAATGAAAAATATTCTGATGAGACCGACGAGAACGAAGCTGACGAATCGACTTCTGAAGAGGAATAAATAGTAATTTACAATGCAAGGAAGTATTGAAGGGCTTCGGAAAGGAAGCGAGGTTTAAGTAAATATGGTTTTTACTGTTGATATTGGCAATACTAATATTGTGTTCGGAGTTTTTAACGGAGACAAAATTGTTTTTGAGTCGCGAATGGACACTAACCGCCACCGTATGGCGGATCAATACGCAATTACCATTGCACAGCTTTTTAATCTGTACGGGCTTAAGCGGGAGGATATTGAGGGAGCGGTTATTTCATCGGTGGTTCCCCCTGTTTCCGACCAGCTTAAGCTGTCGATAAAAAGAGTCTTCGGTTTTGAGCCGATAATGGTAGGGGCGGGAGTTAAAACGGGACTTAATATTCTCATTGACGACCCTTCCACATTGGGAGCGGATTTAGCCTGCGGAGGTGCGGCGGCTAAGGAATTTTATCCCCTGCCCTGCATAGTAATAGACTTGGGGACTGCCACTAAGGTGTATGCTGCCGACAAAAACGGCGCATTTATCGGAGGTATCATCGCTCCCGGAATAAAGATTTCTCTTGAAGCGTTGGCGGGACGTACGATGTCGCTGCCTATGATAAGTCTTGACGGAGCGGCTCCCGTTATCGGAAAGAACACCATTGACTGCATGCGTTCGGGGGTTCTCTATGGTCATGCGGGAATGATAGATAACTTTATCGACAGATTTCAAGAGGAGATTGGTAAAGCTACCGTGGTTGCCACAGGCGGATTCAGTACCGTGATTAAGGATTATTGCAGGAATGATTTTATTATTGACCAGCAGTTGGTGCTTAAGGGACTCAGGGTGATTTATGAGAAGAATAAAGGTAAAATTAAAATAGGCTCTTGATTTTTTTCGGGAGATATGATAATATATAAAACGTTAATCTGAGGGTTGCGGTTTTTGACTGTTAATATAAAGCCCTGCGAGGCACTCCCTGACATATGGAGGCTTCAGCTAAGGAGGATATTATGTCGGAAAATGAAAAGATTGAAGCGGTAGAATACGCTTCGGGAGCAGCCGTAAAAAATGCCGAGGCTAAAAAAAACACAAGGCTCGACGTTAAAAAGCTTACGGGGTTGGCTCTGATGACGGCGATAGTTGTTGTTTTGCAGCTTGTGTCGCTGGCACTGAGACCGACGGGATTTTTTAACATCACCTTGTCCCTTGCGCCCATTGTGATAGGCTCGGCAATGTATGGGTACAAGGCGGGAGCTTGGCTCGGCTTTGTGTTCGGCGTTGTGGTTACTTTAAGCGACTCCGCCGCTTTTATGGTGGTGAATGCGCCCGCTACTATCGGCGTTTGCATTATCAAGGGCACCCTTGCGGGATTGGCGGCAGGATTGGTCTTTAAGCTTTTGGAAAAGAAAAATCTTGTTGCCGCTGTGGTAGCTGCGGGTATTGCATGCCCCGTTGTTAATACCGGAGTGTTCCTTTTGGGCTGTGTGATGTTTTTTATGCCCACCGTTACCGAATGGGCTGCGGGACTTGGTTATGCCGATGCGGGTTCATATCTTATCTACGGTATGACAGGTATCAATTTCCTTGTGGAATTGGGAGTAAATCTTGTACTTAGCTCGGTTATCGTGTCAATAATCAAATACGGAAGAAAACACGGCTGATACAAAAAATACTGTTGATACAGAACTACGGAACAATGTATTTTTCAAATACAATAAGCACAAAGAAATAATTGCAGCAGGGCGTAAAGTTGTTTTACGCCCGTGTTGTCGTGTTATCATATCGTGAGGAACAGAATGGATTACTTTACTAAGCTTGCACAAAATATTCCCGAATTTGTCAGGGCGGAAAAGGCGATGAAAAATGCTCAGCGCCCTTCATTGGTTACGGGACTGGCGGGGATTCACAAGGCACATTTACTTTCAAGATTAGCTTACTGCGGCGAGGCTCCCATATTGGTTATAACCAAAACGGAAGCGGAGGCTGCGAAAATGGTCGCCGATATAAATACTATGAGCGGAAGAGAAACCGCCGTATTGTTTCCCGCTAAGGATTTGATTCTTGCCGAGACGGAGGCGGTGTCGGGGGAATATACTCATAAAAGGATTGACGTGCTGTATAAGCTGTCCCGGGGGATTGTGCCTATGGCGGTATGCTCACCCGATTCGGCTGTGCAGCTCACCTTGCCTGAGGATATGCTGCTGGAAAACTCCTTGACGCTGAAAAAAGGCTCGGAATACGATTTGGGGGATACGGTGCAAAGGCTTATCAGAGCGGGATTTGCACGCTTTGACGCTGTGGAAAGTCCCGGTCAGCTTTCGGTGAGAGGAGCTATACTTGATATTTTCCCTGTGAACAGCGATAAGCCTGTGCGTATTGAATTCTGGGGCGATGAAATAGATCAAATGGCTTATTTCGAGGTTGAAACTCAAAGGCGTACCGAGGACCTGGAAGAAATACGCATTGCCCCCAACACAGAATTATTAATCGATAAGGAAGACTTAGAAAGGGAAATAGAAGAGCTTATCGGGAAGCAAAAGGGCAAAAATGCGGAGAAGGCGGTAAAGAAGCTGCGCCGTGACCTGAGCCGATTGAAGGACGGGCTGGGGCTTTCGGGAGATAAGTATTTCCCCCTTTGCTGTAAGGAGCCTGCAAGTATTTTTGATTATGTTAAGGCAGTTATCGTCTGCGAAAATACGGGCTGCGGGGAGACGCTGAGGGCTGCCGCTTCTCAGCATATGGAGGAGATAAAGGCGCTGTTTGAGGAAGGGGTATTGTGCAAGGGACTTGACAAATACTGTCTTACTAAGCCCGAATACAGTCTCAGGCTCACCTCGAAGCTGCGGCTTTATCTTGATAACTTTATTCGAGGCGGCGGGTTAGAGCTTGACAATATCATTCCGGTGCAGGCTAACTCAATCTCACTTTGGAGCGGCGAATATGCCGTGCTGAAGGAGCAGCTCGGAGACTACAGGGAGCAGGGGTATACCATTGCCGTTTTTGCGGGAACGGAAAAGGGTGCGAAAAATCTTGCAGAGGATTTGGAAAAGCAGGGATTCAGTGCGGAATACTCGGCTAATCCCTCTAAGCCTGTAAAGAACAGGATAACGGTGCTTTCGGGAATGCTGTCTTCCGGATTTGAATATCCCGAATCAAAGTATGTCTGTCTTTCCCACACGGCGGTGACAAGCATCAAAAAAGCTGCTCCCAAAAGAAAAAGAGCTGAAATAATTAACTCCCTTGACGAGATTGCGGCAGGGGACCTTGTGGTTCACAGCAGTTATGGGATAGGCGTGTTCTCGGGCGTTGAAAATATCAGGGACGGGGGGGTCAGCAAGGACTATATCAGAATCAATTATGCAGGCTCCGATGTGCTTTATGTGCCTGTTACACAGCTTGACCAGATCTCACGGTATATAGGAAGCGCCGACGTTACAACCGTGAAGCTGTCCAAGCTTAACTCGGATCAGTGGCAGAAGGCTAAAACACGGGCAAAGGCGGCTGCCAAGGAAATGGCGGAGGAGCTTACGGAGCTTTATGCCAAGCGAATGAGGAGCAAGGGATTTGCCTTCTCTCACGACGGAATTGAACAGGAGGAGTTTGAGAACAGATTCAATTATGTGGAGACCGACGACCAGCTGCGCTGTGCCGCCGAAATTAAGGCGGATATGGAAAGGGAGCAGCCTATGGACAGGCTGCTTTGCGGCGATGTGGGATTCGGGAAGACCGAGGTTGCGCTGAGGGGCGCATTTAAGTGCGTTATGGACGGCAAGCAGTGCGCACTGCTGTGTCCCACCACCGTTCTTGCCTGGCAGCATTATCAGACGGTGCTGAGACGTATGGAGGAGTACCCCGTCAGAGTTGCTTTGCTGTCCCGATTCATTACCCCTAAGGAGCAGAAGCAGGTGTTGGAGAAGCTGAAAAAGGGACAGATAGATATTGTTATCGGCACTCACCGGTTAGTGCAGAAGGACGTGGAGTTTAAGGATTTGGGACTTGTCATTATTGACGAGGAGCAGAGATTCGGCGTTGCACATAAGGAAAAATTTAAGGAAATGTTTGCCGGAGTGGATATACTTACTCTTTCGGCTACCCCCATTCCCCGTACGCTTAATATGGCAATGACGGGGATTCGGGATATGAGCGTTATTGAAACCCCGCCCCAGGACAGGCAGCCTATCACCACCTACGTTATGGAGCATGACAACGGGGTTATTGCCGCCGCTATCAACAAGGAATTAAGGCGCAACGGTCAGGTGTACTATATTCACAACCGTGTGGAAAGCATAGTAAACTGCGCCGCACGGCTTCACGAGCTTGTTCCTGAGGCTAATATCGGCATTGCCCACGGGAAAATGGAGGAGGACGAGCTGTTGGAGGTATGGAGCAGGCTGCTTAACGGGGAAATCAATCTTTTGGTTTGCACCACACTTATTGAAACGGGAGTGGACGTGCCTAACTGCAACACGCTGATAATAGAAAACGCCGAGAACTTGGGTCTTTCGCAGCTTCATCAGCTCAGGGGCAGAGTGGGAAGAACCAACCGCCGCGCCTTTGCCTATTTTACCTTCAAAAGAGGGAAGCAGCTTTCGGAGATTGCCGCAAAGAGGCTTGAAGCTATACGGGAATTTACAAAATTCGGCAGCGGATTCAGGATTGCTATGAGGGATTTGGAAATAAGAGGGGCAGGCTCGATTTTAGGCTCAAGTCAATCGGGGCATCTCACCGCCGTGGGCTACGATATGTATCTTAAGCTCCTTGACGAGGCGGTTAAGGAGCAGGAGGGAAAAACCGAAAAGAAAGCTTCCGACCAAGGCTGTCTCATTGACATTAAGATTAACGCTTATATCCCCGACAGCTACATTCCCAGCTCGGCGCAAAGAATAACCTGCTACAGAAAGATTGCGTCTATCAGAACGGAGCAGGACGCATTGGATATTACAGATGAGCTTATCGACAGATACGGCGATGTGCCTAAGTCGGTGTACGGTCTTGTGCGAATTGCCATTTTGAGGAAACAGGCGGAGGATTTGGGGTTCAACGAGATTGTGCAAAGCGGCGACAGTCTGCTGTTTTACACCGAGAAGCCTAATATTGAAGCGATAGGAAATTGCAATGTGAAGCTTCTCGGCAGAGTGAGCCTTAATCTTACGGGGAAGGTGCATATTAAGGTGGATATTGATAAGAAAACGGGAGCTTTGGAGGGGCTGGGGGAGTTCCTTGAAGCATACGAAAACAATTGACAATGTAGAATGGACAATGGACAATTGTGGTATCGCCTGCGGCGATGATTTTGATTTTTAGTGGTGAGAGGATTTTTGTTTGTTCGTTATACAATAATGTTTGTTCGTTATACAATAATACGGTACAGAAATCATGAATGGTTTCTGTACCGTAGCTGCTTTCTAAATGAGAACACGTTCTAATCACTGATTACCTGCGGCAGTCAGCTGCTGCTCACAATGCCTCTTGACGCATCAATAGTAACTGTAGTTCCGCTTTTCAAAATCTTGGTTGCGTTTTCCGCTCCCGTTATAACGGGAATGTCAAGAGATAAGCCCACAACGGCGGCGTGGCTGTTCATTCCGCTCTTCTCGGTTATGATTCCGCTTGCGGCTCGGAGTATGCGCATTATGCTGTTGTCGGTTTCGGGGATTACTAAGATTTCGCCGTTGGAGAAGGTTTTTACTGCTTCCTCCGGGCTTGACGCTACGCAAAGGGGGGCGGTAGCGGTCTTGTCGGTCACTCCCTCGCCCATTACCAATACGTCGCCTACAACGTGTACCTTCATCAGGTTGGTGGTGCCGCTTATGCCTAAGGGCACTCCTGCGGTTATTACCACTAAGTCGCCGTTTTCTAAATAGCCCTCCTTAACCGCACATTCTACCGCATGATTAAATAAATCGTCTGTGGTTTCCATTATGCGGCTCATAATCGGCACTACGCCCCAGCTCAGGCTTAGCTGTCTCCATGTTCGCTCGGAAGGAGTGCAGCTCAGGATAGGGCGATTGGGACGGTACTTTGAGAGCAGCTTTGCGGTGCCGCCTGTGGTGGTGACTGTCAGGATTGCTTTTGCGTTAAGGTCGAGGGCGGTGGTTACTGTGGCGTGGCTTATGGCGTTGGTTACGTTCTCGGCTCTGTCAACCTCTCTTGCACGGAAGCGCTTGGAATAGTTAATGTTGTTCTCGGTGGTCTCGGCTATCAGCGCCATTGTCTTTACCGCTTCAACGGGGTATAAGCCCGCCGCCGTCTCTCCCGACAGCATAATTGCGCTGGTGCCGTCGTATATGGCGTTGGCAACGTCGGTGGTTTCGGCACGGGTGGGGCGGGGGTTCTTTATCATGCTCTCCAGCATCTGGGTGGCGGTGATAACCTGCTTTCCCGCATTGTAGCCCTTTTCTATCAAGCGCTTTTGCAGCTGGGGAATGTTTTCAAAGGGAATCTCTACGCCCATATCGCCTCTCGCCACCATAATTCCGTCGGCAACTCGGAGAATGTCGTCTATGTTGTCTACACCGGCTTGGTTTTCGATTTTGGCGATTATTTTTATATCCTTGCCGCCGTGCTCCTCGAGAATTTTTCTGACTTCAAGTATATCTGCGTCGCAGCTTACAAAGCTTGCGGCTATGAAATCAAAGCCCGTCTCCGCTCCGAATATGATGTCGCTTTTGTCACGGTCGCTTACATAAGGCATTGACAGCTTTGCGCCGGGGAAGTTGCAGGATTTGTTGTTGCTGAGAAAGCCGCCGTGTATTACCTTGCACTTTATATCGTCGCCTTCGGGGGTGGAATCTATTTCGGCAACCTTCATCTCGATAAGCCCGTCGTCGGCAAGTATTAACGTTCCTACGTCTATGTCCTTAGCTAAGTTCTTGTAGGTTATGGAAACCTCCTCGGAGGTGCCTTCAACCTCTCTGGTGGTTAAGGTGAAGATACTGCCGTCCTTAAGCTCCGCTTTGCCGTCCTTAAAAAGCTTTACCCTAACCTCGGGTCCTTTTGTATCGAGAAGCGAGGCAACGGGCAGTCCTAACTCTTCTCGGATACGCTTTACCCGCTGGAAGGTTTTCAGCTGTCCTTCGTGGTCGCCGTGGGAAAAGTTCTGTCTTGCTACGTTCATTCCCGCTTTCATCAGCTCCCGCAGTACGTTGTCGTCGGAGGTTGCAGGACCCATTGTGCAGACGATTTTTGTCTTTCTCATTTCGGTTTCCTTTCATGAAAGTTTATTTATAAGATACATTGCGGTTTTATTGGTAAATTACAATTACGCCAGTAAGTGGAATAAATTTACTTTTTATTTTTTGACATAAACGGAATTTTTATGATAACTATCGATAAATTGTTTCGACAAAAAACCATTGACTATATTATGCCGATGTGATATAGTATATTTTAGAGAGACAAGCTAACGATTTATATTATCTGAGTCAACTATCAAGATATTCCGCTAACATTAAGTCAACCACTCTCCCATAGCTTTTTGTGCCGTCGGTCTGGTTGTTGGCTTTCAGATATGCGTCGTTTACCGCCGATGAAACCTTGTAGGCTGTTTTTTTCCGATAGGGCGCCCAGTATTCGTTGCGGTAAGAAAATTCGTTTAGTATAACAGGCGATATTGTCTCTATCAAAGCGTAATAATCCTCTTTTTCGGCTTCGGAATAATAGGCGTTAAGAGCATAGGTCAAAGCGTCAAGGCTGCCGCTGTACCTGAAATAGGGGCTTTCGCTTTCACGGCAGGCAAGGTAGGCAATAAAGTTGGCTTCGTCCTCACGCATAAATCCGCTCAGGTGGCTCAGCTCGTGACAGACGGTGAAGCCCTGTGAGGATACGGGCATGGCTTGATTGTAATTTGCTTCCACCGTTATGGGAAAGTAGATGCCTGCAATATTTAAATTTGACATTGCCTCGGAGCATATTACTCCCTTTGGCTTGGGGTAATATGTATCAAGAACACTGTAAGTCTCGGTGAGCTTTTCCATGGCGGATATTGCAAGCTCGTCAAAATTTTCCGGCTTTACCGCCCTGCCCTCCTCGGTCAGCGGCACTTCCGATGCGGCTTGGTTCGCTTCCTCTATCAGGTGAACCGTTAAGGCTCGGAGTTCCTCGGAGGTGTGTTCACGCAGCGTTAAGCCGCTGTAGGAAGAGAAGGGAGTTCGATTGTAGTTTACAAGGCAGTTCAGGGTTAAAAGCAGGAATATTGCGGAAGCGGTCAGGACAAGCCATGAGATACCGTTAAAAAAAGTAATAAGGCGTTTACCCTTTGACCGCTTTATGCGCACAACTAAGAGTACGGCACCCGCCAATGCTCCCAAAATAACTAAAATTACAAAAATCTCTCCTGCGGAAAAGGGGAGCCAGCCCCAAAGCCGTGAGCCTATTCCCGAAAATATCGGATAGACGTTGAAGCAGAGCCAATCGGTGAAAACCTCGCTGTGACGGCTTATAATCAGTATTATCAAGGAGGGGAGGGCTATGGAAGCTGCGGCTATCCAGCGGGGCTTATGGAGAGAGCCGAAAAAATGTCTCGGCTTCACTTTACCACTCCGATACCTGCAAAGCCGTACAGCTTCGCCTTGTCGGAGGGGGCAATTTTAAGCTCTACGGTGTGTGAGCCGCCTTCGCCTGTCCATGCTAAATCTGCTTCGGGGTTGCCCCAGCCGCCGGGTCTGCTTGAAGGAATAGTATTTACGGACTCGCCGTCAATTATTACTTCGGCATCGGCTAAATTTTCTGCGTTGTTGCAGAAAAATACCAAGAAAAGGGTTTTAAACTCAGCCTTGAAGGATATGGAGCCGCCGGTTTTTGCACGATACTGGTAGCCGTCAAAGGAGGTGGCTACGCCTTGTCTCTCCGTAAAGCCGTCGTTGCTGTCTAAAGTAAGATCCATTGCGCTTATAAATTCCATATCCGCATATTCCGTTGTATGAAGGGCAGTTTCGGGAACGGCGGGGATTTCCTTATCGGAATCGGAGGCGTCGGCTAAGGCTTTTACCTGTTCAAAGTAATTCTTTACAAAATCCTTTACAAGCTCGTGTCCCCATACGTTAGGGTGAGATTCGTCGTCGGAATATTTCTCCCAAGTCATATAGCCTGCGTCAATCATGGGGTTCAGTACGTTTCCTATGCTCAGCATCGGCAGATTGTAGTGAGCGCCTATCTCGGACATCCAGTCCTGACAGCTGTATCTGTTTTTCAGCACGGTGAAGAGAAGGACAACGGCGGGGTTGTTTTCCTTGTCAAGGCACTTCTTTACAAGGCTTTCGTAGCAGTCCTTATTCATCTTGTCGCCGCCGTCGTTTACCGCAAACTCGATGAATACAATGTCGGGCTTCTTTTCGCCGCCGAACAAATCTCTCTCGGCTCTGGTTACGCCCAAAATCGAGGGGGTGCCGCTGAGACCTGCGTTTACATAATTTACGGTGGCGTCGGGGAACATTTCGCTGAGAGCGGTATGAGTTAATTTAGCCCAGCAAAGCTCGGCGCCTGCGGTAAGACCTTCGGTTATGGAGCCGCCGATATAGCCTACCGTTATTTCCTCGCCTGCGGCGGCTTTTCTCATAACGTTCACCATTCTTGCAGTGTCTCCAAGGGTCATTAAGCTGTTCTCAATCATAAACTGTCTCTGAGCCGCTTCGTCCATTCCTTCGGGAACGGTTATGGGTTCGGTCGATACATTGGGAGCCTGAGAGGCTTCGGTTGATTCGGCTGCGGCTGAGGTATTGCTTGCCGTTCCTTCGGTTTGGGTGGATTGGGTGGTAGGGGAAGATTCGGAATTGGTGGTTGTGGGGGCTTCGGCGGAGCCGCAAGCGGTCAGGGTCAGGGCTGCGGCTAAGATTAAGGCTATTTTCTTTTTCATAGTGATTCCTTTCATTTTAGTTTTTTGTTATTGTTATCAAAAGTGTGCGGTGATATTAATAGCTTGTTCAGCTTATTTAATTATAGCAAAAAAGGGGAGGATAGTCAACAATTACAATTGACAATGTACAATGGATAATGGACAATTGAGGTATCGCCTGCGGCGATGATTTTGATTTTGTGGGGTGAGAAAATTTTTGTTTGTTCGTTTAAAAAGCTAAAGCTTTGAGCTGATACTGTCAATTCTTTTTGCGGTGCAAAAAGAAAAACACAATAATGGGCGTAACTGTATAAAATATACTGTAACCTTGAATATTTTCCCATAGGCGGTTAAAAATACAAGCAAGGAAGATTTAAATTTTCAGAGCTGTCCCGAAAGTATTTAATGCGGACAGCATCTCAGGAAAGGATCGTGATACCATGAACATAAAGCGAGGAGAAATTTACTATGCGGATTTAAGCCCCGTTGTAGGCTCGGAGCAGGGCGGTGTTCGCCCGGTGCTGATAGTGCAGAACAATATGGGGAACAGACATTCGCCTACCGTTATTGCGGCGGCTATCACCAGTCAGAAGGACAAATCAAAGCTTCCCACTCACATATCCCTTGACGCCGAGAGATACGGGCTTGCCAAGGATTCAATCGTGTTATTGGAGCAGGTTCGTACATTAGACAAAAAGAGACTTAAGGAGAGAATGGGAGAGCTGGACAACGACGCTATGCAGAGGGTGGACAGCGCTATTTCGGTTAGTCTCGGACTGCAATGAACAGTTGAAAGTGTAAAGTTGATAGTTGAAAGTTGTTGTATCGCCGTTGGCGATGATTTTGAGTTTTAGAACCTGTACCAATAGCATAGGCGTATGGATTTTTGAGCATAATTTGCCGAAAAAACGTGCGATGAAGCTGTTGGTGCAGGTTCTTTATTTTATGTTAAAAATAGTATTAATTGCGAATTTTTTAACGTTAAAAATTATTTTTGGAAAGCATTGACAAAAAAGCAAAATATTATATAATGTAATTAAATAAAGTTTCAGCGCATTTGTCTTTACATTGACGTAAACACAGAGGGCATGAAGAAAGCAGCCTGATAATACTAAAAGGACATTAAGAATATTATTTTATCAAGAAAGGAACGGTGATGATATATGACATCAGCATCTTCTAACGACTTTCTTTCGGAATCATACTTTATTAAATCGTGGGTCTATACGGCAATTATCATTGTTATTGCGGTATTGTTGACAGTGGGAATTAATGCGCTGAGAAAAAAATACAGCTTTAAATTAACCGTT
>CAYMFX010000025.1:1380-23031 GCA_964389845.1 uncultured Ruminiclostridium sp. | reverse complement strand
TGTTAGGGTTTCCAACGCCAAAAAAGCCCTTTGGTCGCTGCCTGCAGGCAGCGAAACTCTCCAAGCATCGAGCGCTCCGCAAGGGGTGAATTTCAAAAAGCCCCGGTGGGGCTTTTTGAAAGAGGGGACGCCCTGCAAAAGAGGGCGTCCCCTGTGCATAATAGGCAGTTATTGTTTTTCAGGTAATTCTGCGATTAAACCGAAGCGCCCTTTCCAACGAAAACAGGATAGCTTTCAGTACCGCCAATGCTGCGGTAATTGCCGATAAGCACATCCTTGTCGGTAATAACATAGTTCATTTCGCACTTCTCGCCCACAACGGTGTCCTGCATAAGTATGCAGTTTCTGACCACTGCGCCCTTTCCGACCTTAACGCCTCTGAACAAAACGCTGTTTTCAACAGAACCCTCGATAATGCAGCCGTCCGCTACAATAGAGTTTTTGCACTTGGAGTCTAAGCCGTACTTAGCGGGAGCCTCGTCGCGAACCTTTGTGTAAATGGGATCGTCGCTTGTAAACAGCTCCTCCCGCACATGGTGATTCATAAGCTCCATATTTGCGCTGAAATAGGTCTTAATGCCGTCTATCTGTGCGGTGTAGCCGTCAAAGCGGTAGCCGTAAACATTAAGCTCGGGCAGCATATGCTGAAGCACGTCGACCTCGAAGCTGTACAGGTTCTTGCCCGCCTTCTCGATTACAAGGTTCTGCAAAAACTCCTTCTTCATCATAAACATATTAAGGCTTACATTATGCTCGCCGCTTATCTCGGGACGTACAAGTACGTCGTAAACCTTGCCCGAATCATTGACGCTTAAAATAGTCTTAGTCTTGGAGCGCTCGGAATCGCAGACCATTTTTGTGTAAACAACGGTAATATCCGCTCCGGTGCTCTCGTGATATTCAAGAACCTTCTTGTAATCCAAATTGCAGATAACATCGGTGTCGCTTATAAGAACATACTCCTCGTCGGAATGACGGATAAAATCAATAACTCCCGCCAATGCTTCAAGTCTGCCTCTGTAAAGACCGCCGCTGATATGACCGTAAGGAGGAAGAATGTGAAGTCCGCCGTTCTTTCTGGAGAGATCCCATTCTGCGCCCGAACCGATATGGTCGATAAGGGACTGATAATTAGCCTTGGTAACAACGCCCACCTTGTTCACGCCGCTGTTTACCATATTTGAAAGTGCGAAATCTATAAGCCTGTACCTTGCGCCAAAGGGAACGCTTCCCATTGTACGAAGCTTAGTCAGGTCGGAAATAGTGCTGTCGTGCATATTTGCAAATATCAATCCCAGCACATTAGACATATTAGCCATAAGTTTAAATTCCTTTCTTGCTTAAATATTTTTAATGCTCTGCCGTGCCGGTCAGATAGATTCGGAAATCATAGCCTTAGCCTTAACAACAGCGTTGTCGCTTACATTTACCTTATGACCTACAACCGCAACGCCCCATTTGTCCTTATCCTCAATGGTTTCGGGACGTTCGCCGATATGAACGCCTTCGCCGATAACGCAATCCTCGCCTACGATTGAATACTCGATAACGGCGCCCTTCTTGATGTGAGTATTGGGCATTATAATGCTGTCTCTTACCACTGCGCCCTCCTCGACGGTAACGCCAGAGAACAATACCGAGAAATCAATCGTGCCGTAAATGTTGCAGCCCTCCGCAATCATTGAGTTCTCAATCTTGCTTGTAGGACCTGCATAATGAGGCGGCATTACGGGGTTGCGTGAGAATACCTTCCAGCTGTCGTCGTAAAGGTTAAGAGGAACATTGGGGTCAAGGCAATCCATATTGGCTTCCCAAAGGCTGTCAATGGTTCCAACGTCCTTCCAGTATTGGGAGAATGGATATGCAACCATTTTGCACTTGTCCTCAAGCATTGAAGGGATAATATTCTTGCCGAAGTCCTTGGTAGCTCCCTCGTCCTGCTCGTTGGCAATAAGGTATTTCTTAAGCACCTTCCATGTGAAGATATAAACGCCCATTGAAGCTAAATTCGACTTAGGCTCCTTCGGCTTCTCCGCAAATTCGGTGATAACGTGATTTTCGTCCGCCGTCATAATTCCGAAACGGCTTGCTTCCTCCCAAGGCACCTCGAGAACAGCAATAGTTGCGTCTGCATTGGTCTCCTTGTGGAAATCAAGCATCTTGCTGTAATCCATCTTGTAGATGTGGTCGCCCGAAAGAATAGCTACGTATTCGGGATTGTAGCGGTCAACGAAGCTGATATTCTGATAAATTGCGTTAGCGGTTCCCGCATACCAGCTCTTGCCTGCCGCCGTCTCATAAGGAGGAAGAACGTGAACTCCTCCGTGAGTGCGGTTAAGCCCCCAAGGCTGACCGTTGCCGATATATTCGCTGAGTACAAGGGGCTGGTACTGAGTAAGAACGCCTACGGTATCAATCCCCGAATTTATGCAGTTAGAAAGCGGGAAATCGATAATCCTGTACTTTCCGCCGTAAGGAACGGCGGGCTTAGCCATGTCCTGCGTGAGAGCGTACAATCTGCTTCCCTGTCCGCCCGCCAAAAGCATGGCAACTATTTCCTTTTTAACATGATTCATAAACTTTGCCTCCGATTATTATTTTTTTCATTTTGAAAATTTTATTTTTTGGCATTGCCCGCTGCCTTTTTGGGTGCATCGTTCTTTTTATCTCCGCGGGATTCGGGAGCAGCCTGCTTTTTTGGCTCTTCCTTCACGGCGGTCTCTTTCTTAGGCACTTCCTTCACAGCCGCATCTTTTATAGGCTCTTTTTTTGAAGCAGCTTCTTTCTTGGCTTCCTCTTTCACCGCCGTCTCTTTTTTAGGCTCCGGCTTTTTCTCAGCCTGTTTCTTTGGCTCTTCTTTTTTTGCATTGTCCTTTGCGGCTTCCTTCTCGGCTTCCTTTTCCTCCTCGGTCTTTGGAACACGAATATTTTTTGCCTTAAAGAACATAGCCGACATAGGCGCAATCTTAATTGTCATTGAATAAGGCTCGCTGTGCATAGGAGCTTCAACCGACTGAACGGTCTTGTTGAACAAGCCGTCTCCGCCGAATTCGGGAGACTCGGTAGTAAATACCTCCTCATAATCGGCAAGATAGGGAACGCCGAAGCTGTAAACCTCGTGCATCTTGGGCTGGAAGTTGCAAACCACAACAAGCTCGTTTCCTTCTCTGTCAAAACGGCGGAACACAATAACCGAGTTTTCGTTGTCGTCGCTGCTTATCCACCTGAAGCCGCTCCAGTCGCTGTCCGCCTGCCAAAGGGATTTATTCTTCAGATAGAAATTGTTAAGGGCTTTAACATACTGCTGATACTTCTTATGCTCCTCAAATTCAAGTACGTCCCAATCGAGTCCGGTCTTGTAATTCCATTCCTTGAACTGAGCGATTTCCTGTCCCATAAAGGTAAGCTTTTTACCGGGGTGCGCCACCATATAGGCTAAGAAGGTTCTGAGGGAAGCAAATCTCTTGTCTCTCGGTCCGCTCATCTTATCGAGCATTGAGCATTTGCCGTAAACCACCTCGTCATGTGATATAGGCAGAATAAAGTTTTCCGAGAAGGCGTAGAAGAAGGAGAAGGTAAGCATATTGTGGTGATACTGACGGTATTCGGGGTTCATGGACATGTATGTGATCATATCGTTCATCCAGCCCATGTTCCACTTAAAGTTAAATCCCAAGCCGCCTACGTCCGCAGGCTTGGTAACCATAGGCCATGCCGTGGATTCCTCCGCAATCATCAGTATATTCTCGTGTATTCCGAATAATGCAGTATTCAGCTTTTTAAAGAATGCAATTGCTTCAAGATTCTCGTTGCCGCCGTTCACATTGCGCTGCCACTGTCCGTCCTTGCGGTCATAGTCCAAATACAGCATGGAAGCCACTGCGTCAACTCTCAGTCCGTCAACGTGATACTTATTAAACCAATAATTGGCATTGGAGATAAGAAAGCTTTGAACCTCCGGCTTGCCCCAGTCGAAAACACGGGTACCCCAGTTGATATGCTCTCTCTTAAGCGGCTCTGCATACTCGTAGCAGTAAGTGCCGTCAAACTCGTACAAGCCCGCTGCGTCCTTAGGGAAATGAGCCGGAACCCAGTCGAGGATAAGTCCTATTCCGTGCTGATGACAGTAATCCACAAATTCCATAAAGTCGTGAGGAGTGCCGAAGCGTGAGGTAGGCGCATAATAGCCTATCTGCTGATAGCCCCAGGAGCCGTCAAAGGGATATTCCGCAACAGGCATAATCTCGATATGAGTATACCCCATTTCCTTAACGTAAGGAATGAGCTTTTTGGCAAGCTCCATGTAATTGAACAGCTCGTCCTCGTTGCTCTTCTCCATCCACGAGCTTAAGTGCATTTCGTATATGTTCATTGCGGAGTCGTAGATGTTCTTTTCCCTGCGCTCCTTAAGCCATTTCTCGTCCTTCCACCTGTAGCCCTCAAGCTCATAAATTTTGGTGGCAGTGTTAGGTCTGGTCTCCATATGAACGCCGTAGGGATCCGCCTTAAGCTTTATCTGTCCCTGTGCGCTCTGGATATTGTATTTGTACATATCGAACTGCTTCAAACCGGGAATAAAAATATCCCAAACGCTGTCGTCATGCTCGGTGCGTTTCATGGGGTGAACGCTTCTGTCCCAATGGTTGAAATCACCGACAACGCTTACCGACGCTGCCTTAGGCGCCCATACACGAAAGACCACACCCTTTTGACCGTCCCGCTCGCAAAAATGAGAACCGAAAAAGTCATAAGCTTCTGTGGCATTACCCTCGTGAAAGAAATGCAAAGCAACATCATAATCCTTGGAGTTTAAAATTGCCATGGGTATCGACCTTCCTTTTCTTGTTGAAATAAATAAAAAATTATCTAAGCGCCAATGAATTTTTGTTAATTTTTTATCTTTGTTAAGATTGTATCACACATTGTTAATAATTTCAAGTGTTTTGTGAAAACTTTATTAATGTTGCTTGATATAGAGTAACAATTTTGGTAATGTTTACAACAAAGCTGAAATTGGGGGCGGAAAGCTTTGAGAAAAAAATCGAAAAAAATCCAGAGAAGAACTCTTGCGGTTTTTCTCTGAATTAATTTTTTCTGAATTTATATTCTGTCTTTGATTTTTATTTTATCTCAAAATCGGTAACATTCTCCAAAAATCCGCATGTCCCGCCGTCGGTCACAAGTCCGAACCAAGTATACTCAAGCCTGATTTCATCGGCGGATACGGATACCGTAAGCTCTTCCGAGTTCTCTAACGCATTAGCCACCGCCTCTCCTACTCCAAAGTCATAGGGATCCAAAAAAATTTTTGTACAATCCAAATTTCTTTCTAACCCCCCTTTGTATCGAGCAAGACTTGGCAGTTCCTTATAAAGCTCCTCGGGCATTTCAAGAACAATATACTCGAAAAAAGGACCCTCCCCCTCTTCATTCGAGCTGATATAAGCCTTGCCCTCAAAGCTTATATCGCCCTTAAGCCATAAATATTGACTCGCCAATGCGTCAAAACTGTCTTGACCGTCTCGATAAGTGGATTCCGCCTTTGTAACCGTAAAGTCTCCCCACTTGCTGCCCTCTGTAAGCTCCATCGGGTCGGTTTTATCGTCGTTCGATGTGCCGAAGGGATAAGCAAAAACCGTATCAAATATGAAAAGAGGCGAACCTCCGGACATCGTTATCTTTGGCGTATTTTCCACCGGCTTTTCCTGCTCCGAAAGCGAAGCCCCCTCCGAATTTTCGGAACCGGAATCGGCAGCAGCTTCACTGCTCGTCGAAACCGAAGATGAAACGGAAGTATTTTCCCCGGACTGTTCCCCTGTACCTGTTCCGCCGCAGCCTGCAAAGGTCAGTAAAATTGCTCCGCATATAAACGAAGCTAATAAACTTATTTTTTTCATAGTGAATCCCCCTCGGCTATCTGTAATATGGATTTATATTGTTCATTGACTATACATAAAACATCATTATTTCTTATTTCAAATTTATTATACATCATTTGTTTTAAAAATCAATTACAAAACGGTTACAGTTTTCTGAACCGAAATAAACTATTGCAAACTGCCGAAAATTGTGATATAATTAATTTTGCCACACAACTTAATACTATATTATGTTGCAAATTGCTACAAATAGAGCGCATTTTTCTTGGTAAAAATGCACGCTCTTTATTCCTACTCTGTTTGTGGCAATGGGAAGTTGTGTGGCAGCAATGAGAGCTATGCATTTTTCGGTGCGTGGCTTCGGCTGCGCACTTTTTATTTTATGCCGATTTTCAAAAGCAAAACGGCTATTCTCCCTCAATGCCTGCTATCTTTTAATTCTTTGTGCCACCGCCAGCACAAGCTCTAACCCCTCTCTGTCCAAACCCCTCAGCGTCTCGTTTATCCGCGCCGAAAGCTCCGGACAATCATTATCCTCGTCAAAAAAATCCCTCGGCGTTATTCCCAAAAAATCGCAGATGTACAAAAACATCGACATGGAGGGAAGCGAATGCTTATTCTCGATACTGTTGATATAATTGGTGCTTTGCCCGAGGCTCAGGCTCATATCCCTTGCAGAAATGCCTTTTGCCGTCCTTAGCGCCGCTATTCTTTCCGCCACAAAGCTTTCGTCTGTCATCATTGTAACCCTGCCTTTCGGTTTTGTTACAATAAATTATAGTTTACATTTTAAATTTTATACATACTTTTAATTTGCGTTTATATTGACATGCACACTATAAATGTGTATAATCAAAAAATGTAATTCCTTTTTGTGTATAATCAAAAATGTAACTCCTTTTTAAAATGTCACATTCCCCCTTTCGTCAAAATTTTCCCTCATTGAGTAGTAATATTAAATTATCCAAAGTAAAATTCGGCGAAAAAGGAAAGGAAGCAAAAATGAAAAAGCAATATGAAGACAGACCGAAAATATTATACCTGCTCATCATGGCGGCGGCGTATCTGCTGTCCGTAACAACGCTGCTGAATGAGCCAAGCCCCCTTGCGGCGGCGTTTATCGGCGGGCTGTCGGGGTTTGACTGCTTTGCGGCGTTTCTCGGAGCAGGGATAGGCTTTGTTACAAGCGGCGACCTGACCGTAGCCATACCCTCGCTTATTGCTTCCGCTTCCGTCTGCCTTCTCCGCTTCTTTTTCTGCAAGGGGAAAAGCCTCGCCGCCGACGTTGCAATATCCGTTGTAAGCGGCGCCGCAATTCTTCTGACGGGGGCGATAACCGTTGATAAGCCCTCCCGCCTGCTGACAATTTTATTTCTTGCCCTTGCCGGGGGAATTTCCTGCTTTGCCCTCGCCCGTTTCAGGCATCGCAGCGATAATATGACGGAGATAGCCGCTATGAAGCCCCCGTCCCTTCTCCCCTACGGGATAGCGCTGGTTTTTCTCATATCCTCCCTGTCAAGTTTTAGCTATAATATATTTAATTTTGGGGGCATTGTCTCTGTGCTTGCCGTTTTAATCGGGGTTTACCGATACCGTTTTCTTGGAGCGGGTATTCTCGGCATAATATGCGCAATAGGCATGGCGTTAAGCTTTAACCTGCCCTCAGCCGCAGGCATTGCCCTTTCGGCGGGAGCGTTGGCAGCAGCTATCGCTCTTCCGAAGGGCAGACTTGTGGAAACCGTCGCCTGCCTTTTCACCACTATAATAGCCTTGGTTCTCTTCGGAATGGATAGGGAAAGCTTAGCCTTTGCCGCAAGCTTATCCGTTGCCTCTGTAATCTTTATGGTGCTTCCCGTAAAGCAATTATTGGGAATGACAGGAAGAGGAAGCCGCCAAAACGGCTATACCTCCTCTAACCCGGCTAACATTTTTGCCGAACGTCTCAGATTGGTGGGAAACACCATGGGGGAGCTGAAATATGCCGTCGAGAAAACAGCCGAAGCATTAGAGGACAGCCATGACCGGGATATAACCAACGTCTACAATTCCGCCTGCGATACGGTATGCCGTGATTGCCGATTTAATATGAAATGCTGGGGCGATGAATACAACGACTCGGTGCGCACAATGAACGGACTGCTTAGGAATCTCAGAAGCGGTGTTCCCGTAACGGCGGAGCATTTCACCGGGGCAATTTCGGAGCGCTGCCAAAGAAAAAGCCGCCTTGCCAATGCCATAAACAAAAAATACGAGGACTTCACCTCGGCGGGACAAATGCAGCGTCGGGTAAAGGAAATGCGGGGCATTCTCACAAAACAGCTTGAAAACACGGAAAAGCTCTTTTGCTCCATATCCGACGAATTTGACGGCAGCGTAAAATATAACACGGAAGCCTCACGAAAAGCCGAATCCCTGTTGGAGCGCTGCGGACTTGCCGCACCAAAAGCCGGAGTAAAAATAATCGACGGCAAAATGACGCTGGAAGCCTACGGAAACGGCGATTTAACGTGCAGCGCCGAGGAATTGGGAGATTTGTTAGCCGAGACTCTCGACCGTGAATTTGACCTGCCCTCAATAATAAAATTCGGCGATAAGATAAGAGTTAGCGCCTTTGAAAGAGCGGAATACGGAGTAAAATCCGCCGTCTGCCAGCTCAGCAGAAAGAAGGACGGCGTAAACGGCGACTATGTGACGGACTGCGTTGATGGAAAGGGCTTCTACTACGGAATACTGTCCGACGGAATGGGCAGCGGAACAAGAGCGAGGATTGACAGCGCCTTTGCCTGCGGACTGCTTACAAAATTTCTTGAAAGCGGAATAGATACCGAATCCGCAATAGAAATGCTGAACACCTCTCTAATGGTGAAATCCTCCGACGAAAGCTTTGCCACTCTCGACGTGTGCAAGGTGGATTTGTACACCGGAAGAACCACGATATATAAGGCGGGAGGCGCCGACAGCTTTGTGCGAAGCGGAAAATCAATAACCAAAATACACGGAGACAGCCTGCCCATAGGCGTAGCGGAAAGCACGGCGGTCTCCTCTCACAGCTTTATTGTGGGCGAGGACGATGTGATAATAATGACCAGCGACGGTGCGGATTTATCCGAAAAATGGCTTGAGCAGGCGTTAAACAAGGAAAGCGCCTACAACCTTGAGGAGCTTGTAAAAACCGTTGCCACCGCCGCAAGGTTCAGCTCCGAAAAAGATAATCGGGACGATATTTCCGTTGTGGCTATGCAGATAAAAAAATAAAAATAGAGCTGTTAGAATACACCGCTCGTGCATTGAGAAAGAAAAATTCCCTTCAATCGCCGTCTAAGCGTAAATAAGCGCTCATGACGGCGCCTTTTTCAGCAAGAAACAGCACCCAATCAATCACCCAATCCTCCCCTATCCAAAATCCCCTCGCAAATTCTGACAAAACCCTCCATATCCACCTCCTCGGCTCTGGCAGTCCCTTTTATCCCCGCCCTCTCAAGCACAGAGACAAGCTCCGACTTATCCGCCTTTAATTCGCTCGAAAGCGGATTAACCATTTGCTTTCTTCTCTGAGAAAAAGCCGCCCTTACTATCCTGAAAAACAGCCTTTCGTCCCTCACCTCATACTTAGGCGTTTTCGCAACGTCGAGACGAATAACAGCCGAATCCACGTTGGGAGAAGGCGCAAAGCTGCCCCTTGAAACATTAAAAAGCTTCTTGGGGGTGCTAAAATAATTTACCGCCACAGTAACAGCGCCGCACTCTCTTGTCCCCGCCTTGGCGCAAATCCTGTCCGCCGCCTCACGCTGTACCATAACCGTTATCGACTTTATGGGAAGCCTTTCTTCAAGGAGCCGCATTATAACAGGCGAGGTGATATAATAGGGCAAATTAGCGCAGACCACCACCTCTTCCCCCTTGAATTCCTCCTCAAAAAGCCTTTTTAAATCCACCTTCAATATGTCGTCAAAGACAATTTCAACATTAGAACACTGTTCAAGAGTTTCCTCTAAAATAGGTTTTAATCTGCAATCTATTTCAATTGCAACAGTCCTTTTCGTTCTCAGAGAAAGCTCCCTTGTAAGCACGCCTATCCCCGTGCCAATCTCCAAGGCGCAGACCGTCCCGTCGCACCCGCCCATTTCCGCAATCCTCGGGCAAACGGAGGGATTAATCAAAAAGTTCTGCCCTAACGACTTTGAAAAGCTGAACCCGTGCCTGTTAAATAAATCGTGAATAGTTCCCAAATCGGTAAGCTGCATAATATAACCGTTTCCTTATTAATAATCGTCAAATCCCCGAAAAGTCAAAATCCGGAGTCATTTCACCCGTTGCCGCCTGCTTTTGCTGAGTGAATCCCTCAAAGCCCAAATCTCGGCAAAAATCAAGCACCCTGCGGTACTCAAAGGTAGTCACCCTCCTGTTTATCTCGGGGAATTCCTCCGCCCTGCCGCAGGGATAATACTGCCGCATAAGACTTATCAAAATTAAATTCCTGTACTCAGCCAATGCTTCAAATATCTTAATGCTGTCCTTATAAAGAGTTGGGAGCAGCAGGTGTCTCACTATAACCCCCCTGCGCATAACGCCGTCCTTTATCTCATACTTGCCTGTCTGGCGAATCATTTCCTTGACTGCCGCCCTTGCAGTATCGAAATACCCATTAGCCCCCGAGTACCGAACCGCAAGCCTATCGTCAAAATACTTTACGTCCGGCAAGTATATATCCACAAGTCCCTCTAACATTTTAAGAGCTTCAAGCTTTTCATACCCGCCGCAATTATATACTACAGGTATAACAAGCTTATCTTTTGACAATTCGAGCGCCTTAATAACCTGCGGCACAAAGTGAGTTGCAGTGATTAAATTAATGTTGTGGGCACCCTTTTCCTGAAGCTCCAAAAAAATCTCCGACAGCCGTTCCACCGAAATTTCCCTGCCCCTACAGCCGCTGCTGATACCGTAATTCTGACAAAAGACGCAGCGCATATTGCACCCCGAAAAGAAAACGGCGCCGCTTCCTCTGTCTCCCGAAATAATCGGCTCTTCTCCAAAATGAAGCATTGCCCTTGCGGCAAAAACAGTATCGGGAGATCCCTTGACACCGCAGTAGCCCGCCTTCTCCCCCCTATTGATTCCGCATTCTCTCGGACAAATTCTGCAAGCGTTTTCAGCGTTCAAAACCCTTCACCTCAACTTGAAGCTTTTTAGCCGACGGATAAGCGGCTGCCACCGAAATACTCTTTCCGCCCGATTCGCAAATTGTCGGTATCTCCTCGCAAAGCTTTTTCATCACCCCATATTTTTGGAGCAATTTTGCTCTGCCGATTATAACCTCGTATTCCTTTTTATAATCCCGTTCCAAAAAGAACCACACCTTTGGATTTCCTTCACAGGCACGAAGATAAGCCCCGCCCAATCCGAACACCGAGCAGTAATCGGGGTAGCAGTCCGCCGTTATTGCGGCGTTGTCCGGCTCGCACTGAGGAAGGGACACATTAGGCAAAGCTTTGCCCATATCTATCAGCATTGCCGCAGCCCCCTCGTCGCTGAGCCTGTCTATATCGGAAACAAGACCTGCCGCCGCTTCCCCCCTGATGACCTCCTTGCTCCTTATATCCCTTTCACCGATGCCGAAAACCTCGTCCACTGTGTATAAATCCTTAAAGGACATTCCGTAGAAAGCTATTGCATACAGTCCCGCAAGATGAATAAGCATTTCCGTGCCGCAAAATTCCGAAACTCGCTCCGATACTCTGCCCAAATCGATACCTCTTAAAAATTTCTCTTCATTAAACTTTTTAATAAAAGCCGCCTCGTTGGATTTTATTCTCATTATTCCCGAAGCAATTTTAAGCTGTAATTCTCCTTTTCTTTTTAAAGCGGCTCTTTCCTTGAACCCCGAAAAAAGGCTGAACCTCTTTCCCGAAGAGGCTTTTTTTATTCTTTTTGCAATTTCTTCAATCCGGTTGGTATCGCCCTTAAGCTCCGCTCCTATCCTTATCGGGTCGAGAACCTTGAAACCGCCCTTATCGGAAAAGGGGAAAAGAAGAGGCGTTTCCCCCCTGCATATCAAATCAAGAAAAACGCAGCTGCTAAGCCTTTCAAGCTGCTTTCCGGTGCAGCCCGGGTATTTCTCCCTTGTAAGCTCCGCAACAGACCTTTTCCCCAAGAAAATCCCGTCAAACACCGATAATCTGAGCTTGCTGTAAGCCGTTCCGTACCGACCTAACATTTCTCTTGCCGCCGAGTATGCAAAGCCGACTATTCTTTCCTTTTCCTCCGAATTTAAGTTATTCAAAGAACGTCCGCAGCTATTTAACAGCCTGTCCGCTCTTAAATCGAGAATCTCCATTAAAGAAGCCCTTACCTTTCAAATCAAACGCTTAAAACATTGCAATATTCCATAAAGTTTAAAATTTTAGTCTAATGTAAATTTAATACCAATCCCCGTTTAAACTGTAATAATTATGTCAGTTTGATTGGAGATTGGTATAATATCTCTATACTAAAAGTATATCATAGGGCTTAGGGCTTGTCAATAGGAATCAGTGTCAATTTTAACATAAAAACTTTGAACATTATTCAAAAACACTGCAAACGCAAGGTTTTACTAATAACAGACAGCAGCCGTCTTGACACCGAGGTACGAAAGTAGTAAAATAAAGTCAGAAAAAGGAGGCTGTTACAATGACTGTGTTTTATAAATTCGCCAATGCTCTTTACGCCAATATCACCAATGAATGCCCCTGCTCCTGCACCTTCTGTATCAGAAAAAACAGCGACAGCGTGGGCGATAACGACAGCCTGTGGTTGGAACACGAGCCCACCGTTGAAGAGATAAAGGAGCATTTTGACAGCTTCGATAAAACGGGACTGTCCCGGCTTGTTTTCTGCGGCTACGGAGAACCTATGATGAGAGCCGAGGCACTGCTTGAAACTGCGGAATACGTTAAATCCAAAACCGATATGAAAATAAGAATCAATACCAACGGGCTCATTGCTTTAATGAATCCCAATTTTGACATATCGAGGTTAAAGTACAAAATAGACGCCGTTTCAATAAGCCTGAACGCTTCCGACCCCGACAAGTATTTTGCGGTAACCAATCCGAAATACGGCTTGCCCTCCTACAACTCGATGTTAAATTTTGCATTAAGAGTACAGGAATTTGTCCCCCAAGTATCCTTTACCATTGTGGATTTCGGACTTGACGGGGAAGAAATAGAAAAGTGCCGTGAAAGAGCTAAGGACTGCGGTATTCCTTTGAGAATCCGACATTATGTTACGGACAATGTGAAGTATGAATGAATAAACGGGTATATTTTTATCAGAATAGTATTATACTAATTTTTTCTTGTTGCCGAAGCGGAAACACAATTAAAAATCAACCCCAAAATAAGCAAAAGTGAAACCCCGAACCCAATCTGCGTAGGATGCCCGCTGAACAAAAATACGGTAAGGCAGGAAAAGAAAACCGCAACAGAGCTGCAAATAATAGTCCCCCTTCCGAGCTTGCCGGACTTAAGCCTTCCCGTTAAATCAAGAACCATTAACAAAACCGTAAGTATAAGAACCACAGCGCTCATAACCGCCGTAAGCATAGGAAACCACATTCCGTAGCCCAACGGGAGCAAGTCGAAATAAGAGCATTCCTCAATAAAGCCCTCCAAATTCGTTTCCGTCGGCGGGTGAGCAAATTCCATAATATAGCTCCCCTCTATCGACATCAGCCCAAATGCCGCAATAACCGATACAATTGCCAGCGGGCGGAAAATCAAATCAAGCTTTATCCTTGATACCCGTAAAACAAATCCTTTGCTTCTTATCAAAATCCCTGTTACAATAAGCAAAGCGCCTGCCGCAAAAGCAGCGGCTCCCGCAGCCCAATTCATAACCGCCGTGAAAAGGGTGAAATAAATCGGAATAAACGCCCCCAAAATGATAAGGAAAACCGATACAACGCCGAGAAAAGCCTTTCTTTGACTGTAGATACGCATCAAAAGCTTGTCGGCGGCTTTTGCGCTGTCACCATCCGTTTCTCCGTTCAAGATTTCCGCTACCGAAACATTAAGCGCTTCCGAAATGGGGGGAAGAAGGGTTATATCGGGGTACCCTCTGCCGTTTTCCCACTTGCTTACCGCCTTATCCGTAACTCCGAGCTTTTCCGCAAGCTCCTTTTGAGTAAGCCCGCACTTTTTCCGTCTCTCTGAAATAAAACTGCCGATTTTCACAATATCCATTCTTCGTCTCCTTTCGGTTAGCCAAAACAGAAGGGCAATGCAATTATTTTTGCCCCCTGCCTCTGTGAATATTATAAAATCGGCGGTGATAATTTGTCAATCTACGCTTAGTAGAATGCCTTAACAAAGCCAAAAAGTCACTCTCATACTATGGGCTGTCTGAAAAGTCGCAATTTGCAGTTAAAAATTTTACTCGCACAAATTAAGCTTAATGATATTAAGGTCGTCCTCGGAAAATGTAATCACATTGTACAAAAACAAAAGCCCGTCATAATCCTCTAACCTTGCCATAGTCTGAAAATCCGTCCGAATATACCGCAGGTCAAGCATGGTGACTTTTTTATACTCCTTTGTGAGGAACGGCACAATCGAGTGAGCATAACTGTCCTTGATTATCAGCAGGGACTTATCGCTTTTGGCATTTTCGTTTTCCACGGTGACAATCGGCGAATTTTGACCTAAGAAGGAAGAATATTTATCCTTTGTGTCAAGGTATTCTCTGAAATACATACTGTCATATTCCTTAAAGGTAATGTTTCCCGTCTTTGAATCGTACTCGTCGAAAACGCTGACCATGACCTCAGGCTCATTATCTGTAAGAGTGTAGTAATCCATTGTGTCAAGCTTCACCGAGCTGTCCAGCGTTCTTGAATAAAGCGTTCCCTTAAAGGAATTCGAAGCGTGCTCCACCGAGAATTTATCAAGATTAATTCCCTCATATCCCAACTCTTTTCCTGCCGCAATATAAGCAAGATAAGCCCCGTAGCTTGTCCAGTGGTGGTCGGTGCGGTAATAAATATAGGAGTCCTTATTAGCCGCCAAAACCGAATAAACGTCTATCGTGCCTGTTATATTTTTCAGCGAGCCGTAAAATTTCTCGATAAATTCCTTTTGGTCTCCGATTTCCGCAAACTTGGGAACATTTTCCTTATATATTTCTTGGGCATTGGGAACTAACATAAAATACGTTGGTATCTCCCCATGACGCTCCAAAAACCCGTTTATTGCGTCAAGGTTCTTTTGGTACACTGCCTCGTCATACCCGTCCCACTTCTGCATCATCATTCCGTTGTTTACAAAAACGCCGTTGTTCTCCGTTTTGCCCAAAAGCTTATTGGAGGTATTTTTCATAACGATCCAATCCTCGCGCCCGAAAAACCTGTCGGAGATCCAATCGTCAAACCCCTCCATAAACTCCTCGTTCTTATAGCTTTCAAAATTGTATTCGGGAAATCCCGCCAAATAACGATTTTCGTTTTCCGAAAAGGTTTTTTCCTCGGGAGACAGAAACACAAGCGTCAAAATCGGCATTCCCGTCAGAAAAACCGCAAACAATGCCACCATTATCTTTTTGTAAAGATTTTTCATAAAAAATTATATTCCTCTTTTCAAAAGCATTAAACCGTCTTAAAACTATTTTCAAATCATCGCCGCAGGCGATACCACAATTGTCAATTGTCCATTATACATTGTCAATTGTTCTTCAGAAGTTAAAATACAAAAACGGATTGTAAGACGCGTCCGCAAGATAAGCGGTCGACAATATCAAAACCGCAAGCTTTGCAGCGGGCGTTGCGTAATTTATCAATACAGGCGCTTTTTCCCTCAGCTTGTCGAACAGCTTCTTTGAAAGATCGGTGCAGGCGAAAATGCCGAATACCAATATAATTCCGTAATTGATAAGGCAGTACATACTCTGTGAATCCCAAAGGACGCCGTTAGCACCGAACATTGCCCCCATATAACCAAAGGCGGTGGGAATATCCGCCGTGTCGAAAAGCACCCAGCCCAAAACCACCAAAAGCATTGTATAAAGCCATGAAACAGCCGCCGGAAGCTTCTCCAGCACCTTACCCAAAAACAGCTTTTCCATTATGATAAGCACGCCGTAAAGCACGCCCCAGAGTATGAAGTTCCAGCTTGCCCCGTGCCATATTCCCGTCAGCAGCCACACCACCGCTAAATTGAATACAGTGCGCTTCATTCCCCTTCTGCTGCCGCCCAAGGGGAAGTAAACATAACTCTTGAACCAGGCTCCCAGAGTGATATGCCACCTGCGCCAGAACTCGCTTATGCTCTTTGACTGATAAGGATAATCGAAGTTTTTGGGGAAATTGAAGCCCATCATTTTTCCAAGTCCCACCGCCATATCGGAATATCCGGAAAAGTCAAAGTAAATCTGCAAGGTAAATGCGATTATTCCAAGCCATGCGGTCAGCACCGACAGCTCGCTTGCGTCAAATTCCTTAACCGTAGTCCAGAGAAGCCCGATATTATTGGCGATAAGCACCTTTTTGCCAACGCCGGTTATGAATTTTACAATGCCCTCATAAATGCAGTCAAGATTGACCGTTCTGTTGTCAAGCTCCGCCGCTATATCGTCGTACCTTACGATAGGTCCCGCAACTATCTGGGGAAAAAGCGTTACGAATGCCGCAAAGGAAATGGGGTTTTTCTGCACCCTTATCTTGCCCAAATACATATCTATTGTGTAGGACATGGACTGGAAGGTGAAGAAGCTGATTCCGATTGGAAGGGGCAGGGCGTGGGCGGGGTCGTAAAGCGCCGTTCCGAATATTGCGTCGATATTCTGCAAAATAAAGCCGCTGTACTTAAACACTCCCAAAAGCCCTATATTCATCACAAGAGAAGTTATAAGGCAAATCCTCTTTACAGCTATCCTGTCGTTGAATTTATCGATAAGCAGTCCCGCCGTATAGTCGATAAGGGTTGATGCTATCATTATCAGCACATAAACAGGCTCGCCCCAAGCGTAAAACACAAGACCGCTTATAAGAATAAAAAGATTCTTCAGCTTTTTCGGAACCGCATAGTAGAGTATCAATACTATGGGCAGGAATGCAAACATAAAGGTTAGACTTGAAAAGACCATTGGTTATTTATTTTTCCTTTCCTTTCCTTTTTCAATTAAATCAACAGCGCTGCGGTACTCCTCAGCCGTATACATTGCGTTCAGCACCTCTAAAAGCCCGTTTACCGACAGCATTTCGGGAAGCGACAGGATTTTCAGCAATGCCTTTCTCCTGCCCTCGCTGCCTTCCCTTCCGATAAATCCGTCGTCGTAAAGCATTATTCGGGTTACTCCCCCGCTTTTTTCGCCGCTGCTGTTATCATTATCGGCGCTTTCCTCTGCCGCTGCCCCCGCCTTTTTAAACGCTTCCGTGATAATCTCCTTTGACATTCCCTCAACGCCTAATTTTCCTTCCTTTGAGGGGGCTGTTTTTCGCTTTTCCTTACCGAATATATCGGGAATGTAAATGTTTATCACTTTGCCGTTTTGGGTGCAGCCCTTGATGTAATTGCGTATTTTAAAGCCTGCGCTGTCGCTGTCGGTAAGAATGATTACTCCCTGATTTTCCGCCAGCTTTCTTATCAGCGCAAGCTTTTCCTTGTTTCTAAAAACCGAAAATCCGTCGGTGGTTATAATAAGCCCGTCCACAATTGACGAAAGCTTTATCTTGTCATACTTTCCTTCAACAATTATAGCTTGTTTTACCTTAATCAATTTTATACCTCATTTAATGGACATTAGCTTTAAAACCGTTTCCTCCAACATAATATTGCCGTTTACTCTCCTTGATTTCAGCTTAACGTCGGTATCTAAAATAATGCTCATTGCTTCTCTTAAGCTCTCAAGGCTCATCTTGGCGGCTTTGCTGTACTTCCTTGAGAAAAAGCCCGCTCTGCCGCCGGTATATCCAAGTCTTGCCGCAACGCCCGAGGCTTGAACGCCCTCTGCCGCCCCTAACCTTGCCGCATAGTATTCGGAATAGGCTCCCGAAAGGGTAGCAAGTATTGCCACAGGCTCCACACGCTGCTCAAAAAGGTCCCTCAATATTTTAAACGCTTCCTGACCGCTGCCGCTTATCATTGCGTCGGATAAAGAAAAAATCTTGGTTTCAAGGCGCTTTTCCACCATTTTGTCAATGATTTCCCGTGTGATTTCCTTTCCCCTTTCCACATAGCAGCATAGCTTTGAGGTTTCCGCCGACGCAAGATTAAGGTCGCAAGCCGTTATTTCCGCTAAATAATTGGCATTTTGCGGTGAGATTCGCCGTCCCTCACGTTCCGCCTTTCGGTAGATAATCCCCGCCGTTTCCTTTGGCGTAAGCGGCTTAAATTCACAAACTGCGGCAATTTTTTTTATTTCCTCGAACAGCTTCTTCACTCTTCCCGCTCTGAGGGAAAAGCTGCAGCCCGTCAGGTAAAACACAATAACCGTAGTTTCGGGAGCATTGCGAAGAATGTCAAGCAGGGGTTCAGCCTCGTTCTCCGCCACCTTTTCGGGATTAAAATCGTTTATCATTATCACCTTATGCTCGGCAAAAAAGGGCAGCGACTCCACATGGTCGGATAACAGCGACAAATCGGGATTCCCGCTAAGCTCCAACAGATTCATATCGGAAACGCCGTCTCCAAGCGCCTTATTCTTTACTCTTTCCGCATAGGTTTTAACCAAAAAGGATTCCTCTCCGTAAAAGAAATATACGGAGCTGAAACGTCTGTTTTTTAAATCGTCCTTTAATTTCTGCTCATTTATAACAGGCATTTTATTTTCTCCAAAATGAATATGTATTTACAAATTGATTTTTTCAATATAACCCGTACTGCTTATAAGGTAATCGGATTTCTCAAAATAAATGCAGCGGTATCCTTCTTCCTGTATTCTTCTGCTTGAGCAAAAGCATATGCCGTCAAGCTGGGGCATATTCTTTCTGTAACCGTAAATTATGTTTATATCGCCGTTTTCCGCTCTTTCGGCATTGCCCGCACAGGTCATCATTATCGTGACATTCTCAGATTTAACGGTACAAGCTCCGTCCTCACAAAAAGCGTCCAATGCTTCTCCAAAATAGCTTTCTGTTCCGTACTCATCGGCAAAAATCGGTTCGGCAAGCGAATACCTCTCATATGCTCCGCCCAAGCTGCCGCCGCCTTCAATCACAAGCATAAAGCTTAGTTTTCCTTTTCCGCTGTCTGATAAATATTCCGCCAAATGCTTTTCAATATCCTCCGAGTAGCCCGATACAAAAGCGTGAGCCTCCTGCCGCTTTTCTATTATCATACAAGCCTCGTCACCGTCGGAATAGAGCAGCACCGCAGTTTTGTCCTTATCGGCTGCGGTCAACGTTAAACCCGCTCCCATTAAAACGCAAAGTGAAATAAAAACCGAACCCGCCGTTTTCCATTTGTTTCTGAATACCAAATAAGATAAGCCGACAAATACCGCCGCTGCAATAAAAATCAGAATAATCACCTCATAGCGAATGCCGAAATAGGAATAATCAAATCCGCCTAAAGTGTTTATCAAATAAACCATTCCGCTTGCAAAAGGCTTTGCGGCATACAAAAACAAATCTGCAAGCCCTCCGCTTACGGTAAACAAGAGCATACAGACAAGAATCGGCATAAACAGCGGGATAATAAGCATATTTGAAACTATTCCCGCTAAGGAAACGCCGCCGAAGCAAATACAGACCAAAGGAAGAGTCACAGCCGATGCACAGAAAGCTCCCATAAGAGTCGATTTTGCTTTATAAAACCTGTCCCGTTTAAAATTTACGCAAAGTGCGGGCGAAAGAATCCCTATTCCAAAAGTACCCGCCAGCGACATAAGCAATCCCAAATCGAGACAAGCATAAGGACTGAACAGCGTTATGACAAGAATCGCTCCGCCCATTGAGTTTACAGTGCTGCCCTTTCTCATAAAAAGCTCCGCTCCGTAATAAGCCACAAGCATAACGCCCGCTCTCAGCACCGACGCCGAAAACCGAAAAAACAGCATAAACATCAATATAATCCCTGTCAGCGTCCCATATTTCACAAGTCTGCGCTTCCTTATCGGCGTAAGGGAAATAATAAGCAATGCGATATGCGCCGCCAAAGTGAGATGAAGCCCCGAAACCGCCGTAAAATGACTTACTCCCGCTCTTTTCACATTGAGGGAAAGCTCGTCCGACAGCTTGGATTTATCGCCCAAGAACATAGCCCTTATAATTGCCCCTTCGTCTCCTCCGATTATATAGCCTATCTTTCCTCCGATATAGTCGCTGAAATTATACACTGCCGCTTTCAAATCAAAATCCTTGTGGGACACCTCTGTAATCTCAGGGGTCGCTATCCTGAGAAAAATGCCTTTTGAGCGGTAATAGCTTTCTTCTGCAAAATCCGCATTGTCACGCATAACCTCTAATCTGCCCCGCACCTCTATTCCGTCTCCCGGTTCGGCTCCGTAATCGGGAGCAAGCATAATAACGGAAGCTTTTATTCCGTTTATTTCGGTATCAACGGTATAAGCCGCCAAATCACGGGAATACCTGTCAACATTGCTGACCCTGCCGCTGAGAACAGCTTCCTTTCCCTTCTCCGAAACAAGAGGCTCATATACCAGTAAAGTGTATGCTCCTCCCGCAAAACAGGCTGCAAATGCCGACGCCAACACTAAAACAAAAGTTTTCTTTTTCATAACCGCAGCCATAATTGTTCCCAAGGCTAACCCTCCGCAAACAATAAAAACTGCCCACGACCTGAGCAATGCGGCACAGATAAGACCCAGCAAATAAGAAAAGCCAACGACACCTAACTTGTGCTTCATTGTATTTACCTTTCGTCAAAATAGCTGCTTCACTATCGGATACAAGCAGACACAAACAAACCGAATTACAATATAAAAATAAAATCGTAAACATTAATTATTTCAACAATTATACCATTGCAGACAGAAAATGTCAATTGCTAAAGGTGGATTGTTTTTTGCAATTTTAACTTTCTCTAAAAAACCTAAAAACCCGTAAAAAGCTTTGCCTTTCCGCCGCAAAAACTTGACATTTTCCAAAAACAAGCCTATAATAAACACGAGCACTCTCTTAAAGGGGGATGCTCTTTTAAGAGGGTTGCCAAGGCGGGCGAGGCGTTGTTAATAAAGCTCCCGGGCGGTACGTGTTAATGTCACTGCCGTTTCCAAAAGGGGGTGAGGATATGTACATAACGCTCAATGAGTTGTTACAATTAATGTCGCTTGTATGTGACATAATTACAGTATTTATCCTTGCTTTTAAGTTTTTTAAGAGCAATAAAAAATAACCGCCCCACTAAGTTGCAAACGTGAGCGGTTACTTTTTCTAAATCACGGGAGCGACAACGTCTTGCCCCTCTTTATTTTTATTATACACATTCACTCCCATTTTGTCAAGCGATTTTTCAAGCTTCCCCACCCAAGGACAAGTTGACAATGTAAAGTTGACAATGGACAATTGTGGTATCGCCTTCGGCGATTGATTTTGATTTGACCTCTGCTATTTTTTTCGTTAATTCATTACGCTTACTCCCTTGACAGCTCCCCGAAACAAAGCTATAATAAAATCGGAAACTCTCTTAAAAGGGAGTTCCCTTTTGAAGAGGGAATCCAAGGCGGGCGAGGCGTTGTTAATAAAGCTCCCGGGCGGTACGTGTAAATGTTACTGCCGTTTCCAAAGGGGGTGAGGATATGTACATAACGCTCAATGAGTTGTTACAATTAATGTCGC
>CAYMFX010000025.1:0-1280 GCA_964389845.1 uncultured Ruminiclostridium sp. | reverse complement strand
CCCTCTTTATTTTTATTATACACATTCACTCCCATTTTGTCAAGCGATTTTTCAAACCTCCCCACCCAAGGACAAGTTGACAATGTAAAGTTGACAATTGAAAATTGTGGTATCGCCTTCGGCGATAATTTTGATTTGACCTCTGCTGTTTTTTCTGCGGCTTCATTACGCCGCCCATAAAAAATCCGCACCCCCAAAAAGGAGGTGCGGGTTAGGAGAGCATAAACCATTTCACTCCATGGGAGCAAAAAAGTCTATGTGCTGAAATTTAGTCTCCCTTAGGGGAGAAGGGGTTAATAAAAGTTAAGTAATTATCAAGTGGTTGTTTTCTCACCCATAGTTGCCTTGCCTTTATCAACAGTAATTTTTCCTTCCTTCATAAATATTCCAGAAACTCCTATAGGTATAGTGACAGATTTAGAATCGACTGTCAATTCGGTTTGGAAGGCGTTCTCAAAGTCTTTATTTTGGGCAACTTCGCTACCATTTAAGAAAGTATCACTTGCATCTACTGTCTGACCGTTAATATAAACAACGCCTGTTACCGCACCATTTTCCAAGGCAACCATAAAACAGCAGTTATCGGTGAGAGTAGCATCAAGGGAAGTCTCCATCTCGCTTTTAATTACATATTTTGTTTTATCCTTATCCTCATCCCCCATAGGAACCAACGCAACATCACCGCCATCAAGCGTCTTTTCAATGTCGGAACCAGCGGGATATACTGTAACTGTCAATTTGCCGCCTGTCTTCACGCCAACCATTAAGGTAGATGTGCAAGGTTTGCCCTTCATAACGAGTGCGTTTACCGCATTGTTGGCATTGTTGGAAATGGTCTGTGCTGCGTCCTGCAATGTGGTGTAGCTTGCCTGAGTCGACCAACGACCAATCAAGGGTACAAGTACCGCAGTCAAAATAGCGATGATTGCGATAACTACGATTAACTCAACGAGAGTAAAGCCTTTTTTTTCTTTGAGCTTTCTGATTTTGTTCATCATTTTAAAATTTCCTCCTAAAAAATTAAAATTTTAATAATATTTACTTAAACTGCGGCTCCTGCGCAGCTTTAGCCGGGAATGAATTTATGTAAAATTTTAATAAACGCAAAAAACCGTTAAAGCGAACATAATTCGCCTTAACGGTTTATTTTTTTAATATTCAAATAAGACAGTACAATTATACTGTCATTAGTATTCAGGGCATAGCTATGCTGGCTGGCTGGCTGGCTGTCTGTCTGTCTGTCTGTCTGTCTGTCTGTCTGTCTGTCTGTCTGTCTGTCT
>CAYMFX010000024.1:0-23133 GCA_964389845.1 uncultured Ruminiclostridium sp. | reverse complement strand
CCATTCTTGACGACCGTGACGTTATTATGCGTAAATTCAAGCGTGCGGTGACCGACAGCGGCAGCGAGGTAAGACGGGGAGAAGGTAAGGAAGGTATCGAGAATCTGATGTCTATTTACGGGGCCGTGACCGAAAAGACGTTTGATGAAATCGAAAAGGAATTTGAAGGAAAAGGCTACGGAGATTTTAAGACGGCTGTTGGAGAAGCAGTCGCCGACTCATTGTCGCCTTTGCAGGAGAAATTTAAGCAGATAATCGCCGATAAGGCATATCTTGAAAACTGCATGAAGGAGGGGGCGCAGAAGGCCTTCGCCGCTTCACGAAAAACCCTGCAAAAGGTCAACAAAAAGGTGGGCTTTATTAATCTGTGAGCTGCCGAAACCGTTACTTCGGCAATGATGGCTTAGGATTGGCAAGCCGGCTTTTATAAGTGATAAGTGAGAAAATCTTCGGGCATAGCTGCAAAATCTTGCGGCTGTGCCTTTTGTACGTTAATTTATGGATTTACTGTGTTATTGCAGTAGCAAGGGAAAGGACAGATATAAAGAGATGAAGTATTTTGACAAGCTTACGGAGGGTGCGGAAAAGGCGCTTGTTGACCGAGGCGCCGACCCGGAAAGCTTTCTCTACTGTTTTAAATGCGATATGGACGGGGATGGGCTTTATTACGATACATACGTTGTATTTAATTCCGAGGCACTGTTTACTGTAAGCGGATATGACCATATGGTAAGGGAAAAGAAAAAGTACCATGTTGATTTTGAATTCAAGGATTATAAGGAGTACAGCCTTAAGGATATTTCCGAGCTGTATGTTGACCGTTACCGCCATACCTGCCGCTTAATGGGAAAGTCAGCGGCTAAGGACGAGAGTGAAAAGGGCAATGAGGAAAAGGTCTGCATAAGCCGCTTTTCTTCCGGCTTCTCGGAGAAGGCGGAGCAGTTCTGCCGCCGTTACAATATGACGGTGAACAAGGAGGAGATAGACGATACTTCCTTAGCGGAGAACAGTCCCTACTGCTCTAAGTGCGGGCAGAGATACCCCGATCCCAACAGAAAATTCTGCCCCTACTGCGTTAAGAAATCCTCTATTTTTAAGCGGCTTATGGGCTTGTTCGGCGAGTACAGGCTTCAGGTTATTTCGGTGTTTGCGCTTATGATACTGTCGGCGCTTTTAGGCGTTATTTCGCCTTACTTCGGCACCGCATTTCTTTATGACAATGTGTTGGACGCAGCGGGAGAGTTTTACGGGCAGATACTTTTTGCGGTACTGATGATGGCGGGCTTTAAGTTAGTTTCCATGCTGTTTCAGCTTGTATACGGCATAGTGTTTACTCATGCCAATACTAAGGTTATGCACGGCTTAAGGACAAAGATATTCAGGGCTATGGAGAATCTGTCGCTGCCCTTCTTTACCTCAAAACAAACGGGTTCTCTTATGACCCGTGTAGACAGGGACGCAGGAGACGTCAGCGAGTTTTTCGCAAATATCCTGCCCAGCGGCATTATAAATATTATCAAGCTTTTGTCCATAACGGTTCTGATGTTCCTTATGTCGCCTTATTTGGCAAGCTTTGTGCTTATAATGATGGCATTTATTATGGTCAGCGAGATTTTCTTCCTGAAGGGGCAGAGAAGGTATTGGAGAGGGATTAACCTTGCAGTCAGAAGTATGAATTCCAACATTCACGATTCGGTAAACGGTCACAGAGTTATAAAGGCTTTTGCAAGAGAAGAGCAGGAAAAGAGCCGTTTCGGGAAAAACGTGAATAGGGTTCGCACCGCCGAGGTTGCCGCTCGAATAAGAGGCGCAAACTTTGAGTATATGCAGAATGCGGTGTTCACCATAGGCGGCGCAGTGCTTACGGTTTTCGGCTATTACCTTGTGGTTCAGCAGAGTATAGGATTGGGTGAATTGGTTCTGCTTACAAGCTATTTCGGAATGATGACCGACCCGGTTTACTTCCTTGTATGGGCGGGGGACGACTTGTCACGCTGTCTTGACGCAGCTTCACGTGTGTTCGAGATAATCGACAGCGTGCCCACCGTAAAGCCCCCCAAAAATCCCGCTGTTGTAGGCGAAGAAGGCTTAAAGGGCGATATTGTGCTTAAGAATGTGAGCTTCGAGTATGAGGCGGGAGTTCCCGTTTTGAAAAACCTCAGTATGGATATTAAGGCGGGACAGTTTTACGGCATTGTGGGCAAGACGGGGGCAGGCAAGTCCACCATTATAAATCTTATTTCAAGGCTATTCGACCCCTCAAACGGTTCTATCAGCATTGACGGGATAAATATCAGAGACATTGCCTTTTCCGATTTAAGGAGAAGCATCGGCATTGTGTCTCAGGAGACTTACATTTTTATGGGAACGGTAGCGGAAAATATTCGCTACGCAAGACCCGAGGCTACTATGGAGGAGGTTGTTGAGGCGGCGAAGAACGCCAATGCCCACGACTTTATATTAAAGCTCCCCGAGGGCTATGATACCTTGATAGGAAGCGGCGGCGCCGATTTGTCGGGAGGAGAGAGACAGCGTATTTCAATCGCCCGTGCCCTTATCCAGAAGCCCAATATACTGATACTTGACGAAGCCACCGCTTCAATGGACACCCGCACCGAGCGGAAGATTCAGAACGCCATAGACAACCTTAAGAAGGGCAGGACGGTTATTGCTATCGCCCACAGGCTTTCTACCCTTCGTGAGGCTGATGTACTCAGCGTCATTGAAAACGGAGAGGTTAAGGAAACGGGAACTCATGACCAGCTTATTCGTGCCAAGGGTAAATATGTTGAGCTTTATAAGCTGCAGTCCGAGGCTCTTAAGACTATTTCTATGGATTGACGCTGACTTTAGAAGGAAGGAATAATTTTTATGAACGAATATAAAATTGATGATTTTTCCATTGATACGCTGCGTATTTTAGATGTAAGCAAGCTTTGCTTTACAAGAAAAAACAGCGGGTATCTTTATTTGGACTATGAAGGAAAAACCTATGCGGAGATAAGCCTTACAAGGCTGCAGCCCTTTTACTGCTTAGATACCTATATCAGCGTGGCTTTTCGCAACAATGATGAGGAATGGATAGAGATAGGCGTTATAAAGGACCTTAAGGAGATGAACGAGGAGCAGAGGAAGCTTTGTATGAGCTATCTTGACTTTCGCTACTACATTCCGCTTATCACAAGGGTTTATTCCATAAGAGACAACCGTATGGGGTATCTTTTTGTTGACGCAGAAACCACTGCCGGAAGAAAAAGAATCGCCGTAAACGACTGGTGGACGAATTTCCGCATTAATTCCAGCGGAATACTTACCGTTACCGACGCCGACGGCAACAAGTATCAGATACCCGACCTTGAAAAAATCGATAAGAAAAGCTATAAGAAATTGGAATTGTTTGTATAAGGCTTTATTTACGAGGTAATTATGAATTTAAAAATATCAATACCCAAAGGCTGTTCGGAGGATATTGTTTTCAGTCTGCCCTTTGATTTGACCGAGACGGGTCAGAAAACAGAGGGCTGGCTCACCGCCGACAGAGAAAAAATATATATTTACAGCAGCAAGGGACTTGAATGCAGCTATGAGATAAGCAAATATTACAGCTTTGAGGTGTTCAGACAGTCGGGCTGCTCCATGATAAGGGGAAGGGAAAGAGCGGACGGAAGCTGGCAGACGTTCTGCTGCTTCACTCAGACTCATTATGTGCGCTTTGCGGAGCTTGCAAAGATATTGGACTTTTACGCCAAGACGGGAAGGTTTACGGAGGTCAGCGACGCTCCCGAAAGCAACTGCCCCAAGTGCGGCATACGCTTAAAAACCGAGGGGGCGGAATGTCCCTTCTGCACCAAGAAGTCAAGCACGGCGGCAAGGCTTATAAAGCGTATTATGAATTATAAGAAGCCCTTTTTCATCACCGTGTTTTTAGCGCTGCTGTCTTATGGGGCGAATATTGTTCTGCCCTCGCTGTACAGAGTTATAATTGACGAGGTGAACGGGGGAAGCGAGCCGGATATGGACTTGTTCTTCCTGATTGCCGCATTGGTTGTTGGACTGTCGATATTTACGGCAGTTATCGATAATATAGGCTTCAGGATTAATATCAGAATGTCGGCGCTGTTTATACGAGACCTGAGAAACGACTTGTTTGCCAAGGTGCAGATGATTTCTATGAAGTCATTTTCGAGAAGAACCTCCGGCGATATAATCAGACGTTTAAGCGACGACGCAAACGTTTTAAAGAACTTCCTTACCGGACAGGGAAAGGCAATGATTTTAAACGTTGTGGCGCTTACCGCACTGATGATAATTATGTTCTGCGTAAACTGGAGGTTAGCGCTTTTTGTGGTCGTTCCAATGCCGATAGCCGCCGTTCTTGCACAGAAGGTTATGCGTAAAATCGGAGGACTTTACGGCAAGTGGTGGAGAAAGGTCTGCGGCTCCTCGAAATATCTTAACGACATTATTTCCGGTCAGAGAGTAGTCAAAAGCTACGGCAGCGAGGAGAGAGAAGTAGAAAGATATACGGATATTTCCCAGCAGGTAGCAACCACCTATAATAACGCCGAATGTACATGGTATCTGCTTTATCCGCTGCTCAGATATATCCTTGCGGTGGGCGAAATGCTGATGCTTTACTTCGGGGCTTCGGCTGTAATGGATTTGGAGATTACAATAGGCGAGTTCGTGCAGTTTACCTCCTACACCTCAATGATGTACGGCCCCGTGGAATGGCTTATGCAGCTGCCTCGTGTACTGTCTCAGGCAATGGTGTCGGCGGGAAAGATATTCGAGGTTTTGGAAGAGCCTATTGATTTGGATGACGGCGAGGATTCAAAGGAGATAGATATTAAGGGGGATATAACCTTTGAAAATGTTTCCTTTGGTTACACTGCTTATAACCCTGTTTTAAAGAACGTATCCTTTGAGATTAAGCAGGGCGAGATGATAGGCATTGTTGGGCATTCCGGCGTTGGCAAGTCCACACTGATTAACTTGCTGATGAGATTGTACGACCCTACCTACGGTTCAATCAAGATAGACGGAGTTGACCTGAGGGATATAAAGGCGGAAAGCCTGCACCAAAAGCTTGGCGTTGTATTGCAGGAGACGTTTTTGTTTTACGGCACGGTTTTTGAAAATATCGCTTATGCAAAGCCGGGAGCTACCTTTGAGGAGGTTATTCGGGCGGCTAAGATTGCCGACTGTCACGACTTTGTAACAAGACTTCCCGACGGCTATAACACTTATGTTGGCGAGAAGGGCTACAGCCTTTCGGGCGGAGAGAGACAGCGTGTGGCTATTGCAAGAGCAATACTGCGTGACCCTAAGATAATAATTCTCGACGAAGCTACCGCAAGTCTTGATACACAGACCGAAAAGCAGATACAAACTGCCCTTAACCGTGTAATCAAGGGAAGAACCACAATAGCTATCGCTCACAGGCTATCCACTCTCAGCAGTGCGGACAGATTAATCGTACTCGATAAGGGCAGAGTAGCCGAGGTGGGCACTCATACCGAGCTTATGGGACGCAAGGGCGTTTATTACAGGCTCGTTATGGCTCAGAGAACCACGGCGGCTATTAAGAAAACCCCCGAAGCTGCATTGATAGGTTAGTTAATCTATATTGTTTCCCAATAGCAACGCACAATCAGCGGCAAAGCTGTAAGCCGTTAATTGTGCGTTGTTGTTTTATAATAGTTTTAATTTGGAAATAGTATTAAGGCACATTTTTTGTGATTTTCGTCAATGCTCTGATAAACCCGTTCACCTCGTTCCTTGTGGTATATATCGAGGGGGCAAAGCGAACGGTGCCGCTTTCAAGGGTTCCTAATTTTTTGTGAGCGAGATAAGCGCAGTGAAAACCGCCTCTCAGATAGTAGCCGCTGTCGCTGAGCAATTCCGCCGTTCTGTCGGAGGGAAGCCCTTTTACATTGAATGAGAACAAGGGGGCGTTCTTTCGGGTAAAGGGACCGTATAAAATAACTCCTCTTATTGTTCTCAGCTTGTTGTGAGCATAGCTGCAAAGCTGCCACTCGTGCTCGTATATGGCGTTTATGCCTTTTTCGTTTACGAAGGCGACGGCTGCCCCCAAGGCTATGGCTCCGGAGGTGTTTATTGTACCGCCCTCAAAGCGGTCGGGAAGATATTCGGGCATTTCCGCATCCTTTGAGGCACTGCCCGTTCCCCCTTCTATAAGGGTTTTCAGAGGGAATTTTCCGTCCGTTATCATCAGTCCCGTACCCATAGGACCGTATAAGCCCTTGTGACCGGCGGCGCAGATTATATTAATGCCGTCTTTTAGGCTTATGGGAAGCACTCCTCCGCCCTGAGCCGCATCGAGGATAAAGCACAGCCCTTTTCCTTGACACAGCCGGGCTATTTTCTTGTAGGGAAGTATCCGCCCGGTCACGTTGCTGGCGGCAGTGCAGATTATTGCTTTTGTTTCGGGTTTGATAAGTCTTTTGAAGTTCATCACCGTTTCATCGTCGTTTGCGCTTACTTTTGCTATCGAAAAGCTTATATTGTCCTTTTTTGACAAAGCGGTCAAGGGACGAAGCACGGCGTTATGCTCCAAGTCGCTTGTTATATAGTGGCAGTTTGGCTCGGCAAGTCCTTTCAGAGCTACGTTTACGGCTTCGGTGCAGTTCAGCATAAAGCAGACGTTTTCCGTCTCGGCTCCGAAAAGCTCGCCGCATATTCTGCGGGCATTGTATACTGCTTCTCCCGTCTCCATGGAAAGCCTGTGACCGGAGCGCCCCGGATTTGCGCCGTAATTCACCATTGCATAGGAATTTTTGCTTATCACTGCGGGCGGTTTTGGATAGGTGGTGGCGGCATTGTCCAAGTAAACCATACTAATCCCTGTTCCTGTCCAAAACCTTTATAACGTTGATTCCCGTAGTTGCCAGCAGTCTTACCGCTCTTTCGGGATCGCCTTTAACACGGATTGCAAAGCCGCAGCCGCCTCTGCCGCTTATTTTTTCCACGCTGCAATTTATATTAAGTCCTACTAAGTAATTTTTCCCTCTCATAGCTACCGTGTAGCTCTTTACCTGTAGATAATAAAATTTTTCCATTTCTATTTCCTTTCTGCTTTTATTGTCGGCATTATTTTAACGTGAATAATGTACACAATACATAATATGCTGTTTTTCTGAATATGTAACGCTTATCCCGGGATAATATTAATAAAGCTCATATAACAGAAAGGAAGCACGGAATGAAAGCTGTAATTATGGCGGGGGGAGAGGGGAGCCGTCTCCGTCCTCTTACCTGCACAACGCCAAAACCTATGATAAAGCTTTGCGGGAGACCTGTAAGCGAATATATATTGGATTTACTGGACAGTCACGGCTGTACCGAGGCGGTGTTTACCTTACGGTATCACGGCGCTCAGATAGAGAATTATTTTGAGACAAGAAGATATAAAGGAATTGCTCTTGAATTTTCCTATGAGGATGCGCCTTTGGGCACAGCGGGCTGTGTTAAAAGGGCAGCCTGTGAGTTCAATGAGGATTTTATTGTGATAAGCGGAGACGCTATGTGCGATTTTGACCTTACCGCCGCCTTAAATTATCATAAGTCAAAGAATGCTTTGGCTACCGTTATTACCAAGAGGGTTTCCGACCCCAGAGAATACGGCTGCGTTATCTCTAAAGAAGGGTTTATTACCGCCTTTTCCGAAAAGCCCTCATACTTGGGAGCAATAAGCGACTGTGTAAACACAGGGGTTTACGTTCTTTCCCCACGGGTGCTTTCCCTTATTCCGAAGGACAGTGAGAGCGATTTTTCAAGAGACATTTTTCCTAAGCTTTTGCAGGGGAATATGGCTCTTGCGGCTTATGAGGATAAGGGGTATTGGTGCGACATAGGGGACTTGACCATGTTCAAAAGCTGTCAGTTCGATATGCTTAAGGGCAGAGTAAAATGCTTCTTTGATAATCACGCTCCGGATAAAGCGGATTTTTACGGCAGGGTATCCCCCGCTGCCCCCAAATATATCGGGGAGAATGTTAAAATAGGAGAGGGAGCCTTGTCGGAGGGCTGCTGTGTTGTGGGAGATAATGTCAGCATCGGCAAGGGGTGCAAGTTGGTGGACTGCGTTATAATGGACGGCGCAACCTTGTCCGACGGCGCTAAGTGTATTGGCGGAATAGTGGGTGAAAACGCCGTTCTGAAGCAGGGCGCCGCCGTTTACGAAAACGCCGTTCTCGGAGCAGGCAGCTTGTTGGGCAAATACAGCGTGTTGGAGCCGGATATTAAAGTGTGGAACAACAAAAGAATCCCCGATGAGACGGTAAGAAAGGAAAACCTCAAGTACGGCGGGGACAGGGAGAGAAGGCTTGAGGAAGGCGGAATACGGGGCGAGACCAATACCGATATTACTCCTTCCTTTATGACTACCTTAGGGAGCGGCGCTGCGGCAGTGTTTGGAGACAGGACTATAGTTTCCTGCGGAATCGGAAACGCCGCTTCGGTATTAAAGGCTTGTTTTTGCGCCGGCTTTTCGGGAGCGGGGGGAAAGGTGATAGACTGCGGCATTGCCTCTCTTCCTGCGCTTATTCATCTCAGCCGTATAGTAAACGCAAGCGGTATCGTAAACATTGACGCTTCGGAAAGAACCGCCGTTACTGTCCTAAACAGGGCGGGGCTTCCTCTTACACGGGTTCAGGAAAGAAGATTAGAGGCGGCGCTTAAGCAGGGAGACTACAGAAATGCCCGGTGGGACGGATTCGGCGAGATAAAGAGCTTTAAGAACTGTTCAATGCTGTATGGCAGCGCTATTGAGAATATAAGCGGATTTAACTGCCGCTATAACGTTAAGGTTAAATGCAACAACCCTGTTATTTCAGCATACGCTGCGCCTGCCGCCAGAAGAATAAGCAACCGCAGCGGCGAGACTATTACCGTTAATATTTCCTATGACGGAACAAAATCGGAGCTGTTTGTCAGCGAGAAGGAGAAGGCGGGGTATGTAAAGCTTGTCACAATTGCCGCAAGAGACGCTATGGAGAGGGGCTGTGACGCAGCGGTGCCTTTGGAGTTTCCATCGGGAATCGATGAAGCGGCAAGGCTGTTGGGGAGAGAGGTTTACAGATTCTTTCAATGCCCCAATGACAACAGCGACAATAAGGCGAGAACCATTGCGGCGGAAGAGCCTTTTCTTTTTGACGGACTAATACTGGCGCTTAATGCTTTGGAAATAATATCCTCCTCGTATATGAGCTTAGGTCAGTATCTTGAAACCATGCCCGAATTTGCTACGGAAAATCGTTTTCTAAAAATACACTGTCCTCCTCAAAAAATTTTGGGAAGGCTTGCCGAGGCTGTAGGCGGAGCTTCCGAGGGCGTTTTTATCGGCGATAAGGGCAACCGTGTGTTATTGCGCTCAAACAGAAGGGGCGACGGAATTTTTATGTTTGCGGAAAGCTATTCCCAGGAAACTGCTAAGGCTCTTTGCGATGATGTGGAGAAGCGGGTGAGGGAATTGATTGAGTAATCAAATTCAAATAAAAAATAAACGAATTAATTTTTTTCTAAAATAGAAGCTATTATAAATTCGCAATCTTATATGAAACGGCGAGCCGAGAGACGTAATAAACAAAATTATTATTTAACTGCGAAAAGCGAGTTGACAGTTGAAAGTTGAAAATTGTGGAATAGCCTTCGGTGAAGATTTTGATTTTGTGGTGCGGGTATAGAGCCAGTGGGAGAACCAGCAGATAGTGGGAAAATTGGAAAATGTGAGAACGAGGATTGAAATGAGTGAGGGCGTTTTTGCGATTGTTAAGGGAGAAAATTTGTTCTTGTTTTTTTGAAAAAAGCCATTGTACGCCAGTCGGAAAGCGTGGTATAGTGTATTATGGAAAGAATGGAGAGAGGGATGTTGGTATAGATTTTTGTGAAACGGCGGGACGATAGGTTTGCGATTGGCACTACAGCTTTAATGAGCGCAATACCAGCCCGCTCTTTGCAAAAACAGAACCGAGAGTAAAACATTATAGCAAGCACCTCTTCCAAAGCGGAGAAAGGGGGGAGAGGGGTAAGGAAGAGATTTTTAAGGGAGACCTTGGGGAGAGGGGGGAAATCTCCGCTTTGTCGGGTTTGTTGTTCCCCCCTCTCCCCATGGTTTCCCTTAAAGCCCCCGCGGCAGCGGTTTAGCCACACTGTAAGGTGGGAAAGAATCTGTCAAACGCAGTTTGAAAAAGCAAATTTTTAAGCCTGCAAACGCTTAAAGCCCTCGGCAGTTAAATAATGACGATTTTGGGATCAGAACCACGGCGGTCAAACATCTTGACATTTCCTAAGTTTTGGTATATACTATAATAGATTATTTATGACTTGCATTGACTTTAAAATGCTGATACATACAAAAGGATTTTTTTGCGAAAGCAATGGATTATAAAAAATTAAAAAATTAAAAGAGTCACAGACGGATTGCATTTATCCATTCGATACATCTTCGGGAGCTGTTCCGAAACAGGAGTTTTGTATAATTAATTATGACGCTTTTTATGCCTGTAAGCGTCAAAGGCATAATGCCTTCGGAAATGTTTTCATATTTCTTGAAACAATACAAGATTGCTTTTATTCGGATATGCTCCGATGTGAGCCCCTTTGTGGACGGGGAGGCTCTGACGTCTGCGCTGAAAGGAAATTAAATGACAAAAAACAACGGTAACAATGCGTTTAGCGCAAGAGGAAAAGCGGAAAACCCTCAGGAAAAACAAAAATTCTATCATAAATTTTCTGCAAAGAAGCCAAAAAATCAATTGAATTCGGTAAAATTCGAGCCGCCAAAGCAGCAGCAGAACCGTCAGCCGGCGCAGTCCAGATCATCGGGAACGACGGCAAGAAAAACGGTAAAAGCTCCTTCGGGTTCGGCGGGCGCAATGCAGCAGCCGAGACAGCCTGCTTTGGGAAGAACCCAGACGGCTCAGCATAAACCCCGTGAAATTAGGACGACGCCCCTTAAGATTTTCTCCTTGGGCGGTCTTAATGAGATAGGAAAAAATATTTATGTTTACGAGTGCGCCAACGATATTTTCGTTATAGACTGCGGACTTGCATTTCCCGATGACGAAATGCCCGGCGTTGACTCGGTCATTCCCGATTTCACTTACCTTGAAAACAATAAGCAGAGGATAAGGGGAATCTTGCTCACTCACGGTCATGAGGATCACATAGGAAGCCTTCCTTATCTGCTGAAAAAGGTCAACGTGCCTGTTTACGGCACAAGGCTTACCTTAGGGCTTGTGGAGGGGAAGCTTAAGGAACACGGTATATTGGCGTCCTCTAAGCTTATTGTAGTGAAGCCGGGAGATACGGTTAAGCTGGGCTGTATGGCGGCGGAGTTTATCAGAGTTAATCACTCCATTCCCGACGCCTGCGCCATTGCGGTGCATACCCCTGCGGGAATCGTGGTGCATACCGGCGACTTTAAGATAGACTATACCCCTATTGAGGGCGGCATTATCGATTTGGCAAGATTCGGCGAGCTTGGAAGAAGGGGAGTTCTTGCCCTTTTGTCCGAAAGCACCAATGCGGAGCGCCCCGGCTACACAATGTCGGAAAGCACCGTCGGCAACAGCTTTAAGAACATTTTTAATCAGGCGGAGGGAAGGCGCATTATCGTCGCCTCCTTCTCCAGCAATATACACCGTATACAGCAGATAGTTGACAATGCGGTTTTGCAGGGCAGAAAGGTTGCGGTAAGCGGGCGCAGCATGCTTAATGTTATGCAGAAGGCAATCGAGCTTAATTATATCAGGATTCCCGAAGGAATATTGGTAGATATTGAGCATATTAAGAGTATTCCGCCCGAAAAGCTTGTTATTGTTACAACGGGAAGTCAGGGAGAGCCTCTTTCCGCTCTTGCAAGAATGGCAAGCAACGAACACAGGCAGGTGACGATAACTCCCGATGATCTTATCATAATTTCGGCTACTCCCATACCCGGAAATGAAAAGTTAGTGGGCAATGTGGTAAACGAGCTGATGAAGCTTGGCGCTGATGTGGTTTATGAGAAGATGTACGATGTTCATGTGTCGGGACACGCTTGTCAGGAAGAGCTGAAGATGATGATTTCCCTTACCAAGCCCAAATATTTCATACCTATCCACGGCGAGTTCAAGCATATGAAAAAGCACGCAATGTTGGCGAGAAAAATGGGCATTCCCGAGGAGAATATTTTTATTGCGGATATTGGACAGGTTCTTGAAACCAATAACGCTACTATGAAGATAGCGGGCGCTGTTCCTTCGGGCAGTGTTTTAGTGGACGGTTTAGGCGTTGGAGACGTCGGCTCGGTGGTGCTGAGAGACAGAAAGCTGCTTGCGGAGGACGGACTTATTATTGTTGCGGCTACGGTCAGAAAATCCGACGGAAGGATTGCGGCAGGTCCCGATATTGTGTCCAGAGGCTTTGTGTATGTGAGAGAATCCGAGGAGATAATGGACGGCGCAAGGGCTGTTGCAAGACGAACCATAGAGGAGCAGTGCAGCAGGAGCTACAGAGAATGGGGGAGCCTGAAGCCTGCTCTTAAGGAGTCCCTCAGCGGATTTATCTATCAGAAAACCAAGAGAAGCCCGATGATACTGCCAATCATAATGGAAGTATGACCGGCGGCGATGTTCTTGCCGCTTATACAAGACGTTCTGTATAATTTTCGATAAGCTCAGAAAGGTTTATTCGCCATGAAGAATTTTTTCCGTGACGGCGGGTTAGCTGTTTCTATAATCGCACTTATTGCGCTTTTACTGTTCATGTCGGTGTTTACGTTTATGTTTTCGCCGGATATGTTCTGGATTCTTGCGCCGTTTATCGTGCTGTGCTCAGGCTTTGCGGTAGGCAAGCTTATTCAGGTCACAAGGCGGAATTTTCAGTATACCGCCCTTATCACCGACGAAATACTGTCGGAAAACAAAATGTCGCTGTACAAGCTTCCCATGGGCGTTGTCATTGTTGATAAGGCTCGGAAAATTATTTGGTACAATAAGAACTTCTCGGATTTTTTCCAGGACGTCGCCGCTTACGGAAACTCAATAGACATAATTTCAAAGCTTCCTTTGGATAAATTTGCTTCGGAGGAGGGCGTTGAAATAAAGCATGGGGACAGGTATTACCGTGCTTACGGCAATATTTCCACCGATGAAAAGGAAAAGAACGTTTTTCTGATTTATTTCAGAGATATGACGGAATATGTCAATATGCAGATAGAAAAAAAGCTGTCACACCCCGTTGTTATGCTTATTATGATTGACAGCTTCGACGAGCTTTTCGGAAGCAGCTTAGAGAGCGAGACCGCTCATGTAACCGTACAGATAGACAGACTGTTAGAGGATTTTATTGCGGAAACCACGGGTATTCTCCGCAAGCAGTCCAAGGACAGATTCTGGGCGGTGGTGGAGGAAAGGCATATTGCAAAGCTTATCGAGAGCAAGGTAAAGCTTTTGGATAAGGCAAGGGAGATTCAGGTAAACGACCGTATGAACGTTACCTTGTCCATTGGCATAGGGCGCACTGCCGCTACTATTTCCGAGAGCGAGGGCTACGCTAAGCAGGCGCTGGAAATGGCGCAGGGCAGAGGCGGAGACCAGGCGGCAATAAAGACCGTTACCGGATTTGAGTTTTACGGCGGCGTTTCCAAGGGCGTGGAGCGTTCAAACAGGGTTAAGGCAAGAATTATTGCTAATCAGCTTATACAGCTTGTTGAAGCTTCCGACAGAGTTTACATAATGGGTCACAAGTTCAGTGACCTCGACAGTGTGGGCTCTTCGGTGGGACTTGCCTGTGCTATACGCAATTTGGGGTATACCGCCCATGTGGTGGTGGACAGCTTAGCTTCCCTCAGCACTCAGCTTATTGACCGAATAAAGGAGTCGGAGGACGGGAGGGACAGTCTCTTTATTTCTCCTTCAAGCGCCGTGGAGAGCATTACGGACAAATCCCTGCTGATAATTTCCGATACTCATAACCCTTTGATGCTTGAAAGCGCCGAGCTTCATTCAAAGGCGGAACAGGTGGTTATTATCGACCACCACAGAAAAATGGTTAATTTTATCGACAATTCCATTATTTTCTACCATGAGCCTTACGCTTCCTCCGCTTCGGAAATGGTTACGGAAATTCTCAACTATTTCGGAAAGGCGGGAAAAATCACCGCCTTGCAGGCTGAGGCGCTTCTGGCGGGCATAATGCTTGATACTAAGAACTTCACGATAAAAACAGGAGTAAGAACCTTTGAAGCGGCGGCGTTTCTGAGGAAGCTTGGAGCCGATACCGTAAACGTTAAAGGACTTTTTGCCAATTCCTTGGATTGTTATCGGCAAAAGGCGGCTCTTGTCTCCAACTCGGAGATATACAAAAGATGCGCCATTGCCTTTACCACTATGTACAGTCCCGATATGCGGCTGGTTGCGCCTCAGGCGGCGGACGAGCTTTTGGGAATTGAAAATGTGGACGCATCATTTGTGTATTATAAGAGCGGCGGCGATGAGATTTATATCAGCGCGCGTTCCCTTGGGGCGCTGAACGTTCAGCTTGTTATGGAGCATTTGGGGGGCGGCGGTCATCAGACCATGGCGGCAACCCAGCTTCACGGCGGCGTTACTATGGAAGAGGCGGGAAAACGCCTTAAAGGAGCTATTGACAATTATTACGAAAATTTAAAATAATTAGTAAAAAATAAAAACAAATAGAAAGGAATACTACGGCTATGAAGGTTATTTTGCTTGAGGACGTTAAAGGAACGGGAAAAAAAGGCGACATCAGGGAGGTCAAGGACGGGTACGCAAGAAACTGTCTTATCTCCAAGAAGCTTGCCGTTGAGGCTACTGCCGCCAATATGAACCTGTTGGAGGGACAGAGAGCTTCGGCACAGCATAAGATAGACGTTGAGATAGCAAACGCAAAGGAGCTGGCGGCTAAGTTAGAGGGCAAGACCGTTAAAATTTCCGCTAAGGGCGGCACAAGCGACCGTTTGTTCGGTTCGGTTACCGGCAAGGACATTGCGGCACAGCTAAAAAAACAGTTTAATCTTGATATTGACAAGAGAAAGCTTGTTATTGACAGCGAGATAAAGACTTTCGGCTCTTATAATGCAGAGGCTAAGCTTTACAGCGGTATTTCTGCAAAGTTTACCGTTCTTGTAGAGAAGGCTGTCGAGTAATATTTTAATAATTATTATTGCCCAAAGGAGAATTAAGAATGGCGGGCATTGATTTATCGGAAGCGGGACTTCCTTTTAACCTTGACGCCGAACAAGCGGTTTTGGGTTCGGTATTGGTTGACCCTACCACTGTGTCGGCGGTTACCGCAAGGCTTCACCCGGAGCATTTCAAGGTGCAGATGCACAGCGATTTGTTCTCGGTGATTTATCAGATGAGCATTTCGGGACAGCCGATAGATATTGTTACCGTTATGGAGTCGGCGGTAAAGCAGGGCGTGTTCGACAGCAGCGAGGACGCTAAGACTTATCTTGTAAAGCTTGCGGAGGCGGCAATTAATCCTTCGGGAATAGAAAGCTACCTTGACATAATCTGCGATAAGTTTATGGTAAGGCAGCTTATGATTGTTTCCAAGGAAATATACGACCTTGCGGCGGCGGGAACCGAAGAGACGGAAACGCTTCTCGATTTAGCTGAAAAAAAGATATTCGAGATTCGGGACGATAAAGATTTAAAGGGGCTTACTCATATCAAGCCCTTGGTAAGTCAGCAGCTTGATATTTTGTCGGAGCTTGCAGACGACCCCGAAAGCGGAAAGGGTATCGGGCTTAGAACCTCATATGGGCGGCTTGACAGCGTTATATTCGGGCTTAATCCTTCCGATTTGATCCTTATTGCGGCAAGACCGGGTATGGGTAAAACCTCCTTCGCCACCAACATCGCCACCAATGTTGCCAAAAATTATCCGGCTAAGAAAATATGTATTTTTTCATTGGAGATGTCTAAGGAGCAGATTGCTTCAAGAATTCTTTCGGCGGAAGCCCGAGTTACCTCGGAGGAGATGAGAACGGGACAGTTCGATGATTCAAAGTGGGATTCCTTGGGAGAAGCGGTGGACGTTTTATCGCAGGTGGAGATATATATAGACGATACCGCCAATATCTCAATAGGCGAGATGAAGGCAAAGCTCAGACGAATGAAGAATTTGGGGCTTGTCATTATCGACTATTTGCAGCTTATGTCTACGGGAAGACGAGACGGAAACAGAGTTGCGGAAATTTCAGAGATTACCCGAAGCCTTAAGATAATGGCAAAGGAGCTTAACGTTCCCGTTATAAGCCTTTCACAGCTTTCCAGAAGCCCGGAGCAGAGACCCGACAAGCGCCCTCTTTTGTCCGATTTGAGAGATTCGGGTTCTATTGAGCAGGACGCAGATATAGTGATGTTTTTGTACCGTGAGGGATATTACAATAAGGAAGCCGAATACCCCAATGCCTGTGAGTGCATTGTGGCTAAGAACCGTCACGGTTCCACAGATACCATACCGCTTAACTGGGACGGGCAGTATACAAGGTTTACGGGGGTAGATTTTGCGCATGGGTGAGTTATCTCGTGACAGCGGGGTTCGTAAGCGTGTTTTGGAGGCGGTGGAGCTATACGGTATGCTGAAGCCGGGAGACAAGGTCGCAGTGGGACTAAGCGGCGGCTCGGACAGCGTTACCCTTGTTCACTGTCTGAAAGGCTTGGAAGCTGCCCTTGGCATACAGGTTTACGCTTGTCACATCAATCATAATCTGAGAGGTGAGGACAGCGACGGGGATCAGGCTTATACACAGCGGCTCTGTGAAAGCTTGGGCGTACCTTTGAGGATTTTTTCCGTAGAGGTGGCAGGCAGCGTTTCAAAGCACCAAAGCGTCGAGGAAAGGGCAAGAGAGCTGCGGTATGAAGCCTTTCAGAGGATTTCCGCCGAACTGGGGGCAAAGGTGGCTACCGCCCACAACGCTCGCGACAATGCGGAAACGGTTCTGATGAATATGCTGAGGGGCACGGGGCTGAAGGGTCTCTGCGGCATTCCTCCCGTCAGGGATTATCTTATCCGTCCCCTTATTTTCTGCGGCAAGAAAGAGATATTGGATTACTGTTCGGAAAACAGGTTGGATTACGTTACGGATATGACAAATTTCTCCACCGAATACACAAGAAACAAGGTGAGGATTGAGCTGCTGCCCAAGCTTGAAGAGATAAACCCCTCTTTTGTGGAGGCAATAAACCGTATGACAAGCAATCTCGGCGCCGACAGCGTTTTTTTGGAGAATATGGCAAAGGAAGCATTGGACAGTGCTAAAATTTCGGAGGGAGTTTATTCCTCGGACATATTGAGCAGGCTGCCTGAGCCGATTATAACACGGGCTGTATCTTTTATGCTGAAAGAAAAGGGGATTGAGCCTTCCTCTCTCAGAATAAAGGGATTTGTTGAAATAATCAGATTGGGGAAGGGCAAAATCAATATTGAAAAAAATAAATTTGCCGTCGTAAAAAAGAGAAGGGCGGAAATACAGACGGAAATTCAAAAATATCGTAAAACCAACACATAAATTTCATAAATACATTTGATTTTTTTACGGTTATATGCTATACTTACTTGTTGACAGCATATAACCATAATTCACAGCTTAGCGGGGCATAATAATGAGCATAGAAGAAAATATTGACAGAATCCTTTTTTCGGAGGAACAGATAAAAAATCGCATATCGGAAGTGGGGAAGCAGATTTCACGTGATTATGAGGGAAAGGATCCTCTGCTTGTGGGAGTATTGAAGGGCTGTTTTGTTTTTATGGCGGATTTGATGAGAGCGATTGATATTCCTTGCCGTGTTGGGTTTATTAAGGCAAGCTCCTACGGAATGAATACCTCCTCCTCCGGCAATGTGATTATGGACAGTGACTTGGAAAAGGTTATGGGGTATACCGTTAAGGGACAGCATATTGTGATTGTGGAGGATATTTTGGATACGGCACTGACCTTAAGCACCGTTTGTGAAAGAATCAAGGCGCTTTCTCCCGCTTCCCTGAGAGTTTGTACCTTTTTGGATAAACAGGTGCAGAGGACGATTGATTTTAAGGCGGATTACAAGTGCTTTGACGTGGAAAATGAGTTCGTGGTGGGGTATGGCGTCGATTTTGCCGAGCATTACAGGAATCTTCCTTACATCGGAGTGCTGAAGCCGCAGAAAGGTAATTGACAGCAGATTATTATAATTTTAGGCAGCTCGGATAGGCGGGTACTTCTTAGCTGCTCCCAAATAATAGTTAGAATATAGAAATGAACATAGAAAGGTGAAAGCATATGCAGAACAAAAGACGAGGAACGTTGATTTATATTGTAATAGTCATTTTCCTTATTGTCGGTCTTATTTCAATCCTGAGATCCATGACCTCGAGAAACGTTGCCGTAGAGTCCTATTCTTCGATTATGGAGCATTTCGACAACCTTGAGGTTTCGGCATATCGGTTAGATTTAAATTCGGGCGAATTAAGGTATAAGCTAAAGAGCGACAATGTGGAGAGAAGGTATGTAGTTCCTTATATAAGCCTTTTTGTCAGCGACCTTTACGGGGATTTCAGCGACGGCACCACATACCGTGACAGATATAACGCAAAATACCCCGACGAGCCGTTGGACGAGGACTATATTGCGGTTTCGGATAACTCATTTCTTGCCAGCTTCCTTCCTTATCTGATACTTGTGGTTATTATGATTGCCTTCACCTTCTTTATAATGAGACAGGCTACCGGCGGCGGAAAGATGAACCAGTTCTCCAAGGCGAATACTCGAAATCAGCCATCAAGCGGCAAGAAGGTGACCTTTGAGGACGTGGCGGGCGCTGATGAAGAAAAGGAAGAGCTTGCGGAAATCGTCGATTTTATGAAGAATCCCAAGAAGTATGTGGATATAGGTGCAAGAGTTCCCAAGGGCGTTTTGCTTATGGGACCTCCCGGTACAGGTAAAACCCTTTTGGCAAAGGCGGTTGCGGGCGAGGCTGACGTTCCGTTCTTTTCCATAAGCGGTTCGGACTTCGTGGAGATGTTTGTGGGCGTAGGCGCTTCCCGTGTAAGAGATTTGTTTGAACAGGCAAAGAAGCACACTCCTTCCATTATCTTTATCGATGAGATAGACGCTGTGGGCCGTCAGAGAGGTACTGGTCTTGGCGGCGGTCACGATGAACGCGAGCAGACATTGAACCAATTGCTGGTTGAAATGGACGGCTTCTCGGAGAATGAGGGAATCATCATTATTGCGGCTACTAACAGACGTGATATTCTTGACCCCGCATTGCTTCGTCCCGGACGCTTCGACAGACAGATAGTAGTAAATTACCCCGATATAAAGGGACGTGAGGAAATACTCAAGGTTCATACAAGGAACAAGAAGCTTGCCCCCGACGTAAATCTTGCCACTATCGCCAAGTCTACGGCGGGATTTACCGGCGCCGATTTGGAAAACCTTGTAAACGAGGCGGCACTCCTTGCGGCAAGAGCAAACAGACGGGCTATTATCGAAGAGGATATTGAAGAGGCAACTATTAAGGTCGTTGCAGGCCCCGAGAAGAAGTCGAGAGTGGTTACCGAAAAGGAACGGAAGCTGACCGCTTATCACGAGGCAGGTCATGCGGTCTGCACCTACTACTGCCCCTCACAGGATAAGGTTCACCAGGTTTCCATTATACCGAGAGGTATGGCGGGCGGTTACACAATGTCGCTTCCCGAGCATGATAAGAGCTTTGTCAGCAAGACGCAGATGGAAGAGAACATTGTCACACTTTTAGGCGGACGTGTTTCCGAGAAGATTATTCTCGACGATATTTCCACCGGCGCTTCCAACGATATTGAGCGTGCCACAAAGATTGCCAGAGGTATGGTTACTAAGTACGGCTTCAGCGAAAAGCTGGGTCCCGTTGTTTACGGTCACGACGAGTCGGAGGTTTTCTTGGGACGTGATTATTCTCAGGGAAGAAATTATTCGGAGAATATTGCGGCGGAGATAGACTCGGAGATTCGCGAGCTTGTGGAAACCGCTTATGAGAAAGCTAAGGACATTTTGGAGTCACATTTGGATCAGCTGCATTTGTTGGCTAAGTATTTGATGAAGAATGAAAAGATTGACGGGGCTGAATTTGAAAAGCTGATGAAGGGCGAGCTTAATTTTGTGCCTGATGATACGGAGACTGCGCCTGCATCTTCCGCAGATGAACAGGGAACTCAGGTTGTTGCTCCCGAAGCCGAAACAAATAATAATGTTGATTTCCCTCCTGTTAATTAAAAATAACACCTCACAATGCCGTTCGGCATTGTGAGGTGTTGTGCAAAAGAGGTATTATAAAATGAAATAATTATTTTATCTTCTCGGTTCTGAGATTAAAAGCAATGTGTCCGTATGGAGTGTTCCAGAGCATACTTAAATCGGGGTGATGAAGGTTAAAGTCTTCGGCAAACTTTTCCTTTTCAACGGTGCCGCTGCCTATTACCTTAATATCATCGTCGCATTGAGCCTTAATAAAGTTTTCGGCAAAATTCCTCGAAAGCTCTCCCACCATTGACATAGAAATTGCATTAAGATATGTAAGCTTTTTTCCCAGAAGCTTTCCCAATGTTTCAAGCAAAAGAGTTCTGTTGATAATGATGCAGGAGCGGTAAATTGTGTTTTTTTCGCCTCTGAAAATAATATAGTAATACATTGACTCGCCTATATCATAGCCGTCATAGTTCATATTTTCAGCTTCAATTATCAGCTTGAAAATTTTAAGCATAAAGTTTTCGGCGTATTTTTTCAGCAATTCTATGGCATTGCCGTCATAGTCCTTTTCCCAAAGACTTTTTGTGCGTCCCACTATAGCCTGATCCTCAAGCATGACATGAGCCGTGAGCCACGCCGCACATACGCCGGTAAAATGCTCCACCGTTTCCTTTGAAAAATCGCTCTTTATCATCTGACCTTCAAGGGAAGGGATAGTTATCTCACGCATATTGTCATGTATGCGTTTATGATTGGTATAGCCGCTGTAGCCGATTTTTTTCTGAAAAGCTTCCTCTTCGGCAAAATGCTGAACAGTGTACTGCTTTAAATACTTTACAACTTCAATACAGGTTTTTTTGTTTTTTTCGTAATCGCCTGCCGAAGTGTTTTTTATCAATCTGCGCACAATGGTAAACAGACGCTGGTGTGCCGAATCAATTACGTCAACTCCTACGTTGAACCGATCATTCCAGGCGAATAATTCGTCAATATCCTGCTCCATCCGTCAACTCTCCATTCTGATTGTTATTGTTATACTATCACAAATTAATTATAGCATATATTTTTAAATTGTCAACGAGGATTTTGGAAAATGCAGTTTGTCTATTATGACTATTGACATTATGTCGGGAATGTGATAAAATAGTGAAAAAGTATGTAACAAGTAAAATGCTTTAGAATGAAAGGAATACAAAGGAATACATATGAATAACGATTACAATAATAACGGACAGCAGTCTCAGCAGACCAATAACAGTTACCAGCAGCCCCCTCAGCAGAACTACAATAACTATCAGCAGCCCTATAATAATTATCAGCAGCCGTATCAGAACGGTTATGACCCCACTCTCGAAAATAAGGCTACTCAGGCTATGGTGTTCGGCATTATCGGCATTTTCTTTGCAGGAATTATCTTCGGTATTCTTGCGATTGTTAATGCTAACGCTTGTAGGAAGGCGGGCTACACAAACGGTAAAGTCACCGCCGGTTTTGTTCTTGGCATAATTGACATAGCTATGTTGGCATTATCATTTTTGGTAATTATTCCTGCTTTAACGGCTGTAATTGGTTCTATTCAATAATTTTGTAATTTTTTTGGGGGAAAAATGTTTAACGACTATAATAACGATAATAGCAATAAGGAAAAGCCTCCTTACGAGGCTCCTCCTTCTGCGGGACAAGGTTCATACGGACAGCAGCCGCCGCAGCAAAACGGACAATACAGTCAGCAGCCGCCACAGCAAAACGGACAATACGGTCAGAACTATTACCGGGGTCAGCAGTCTCAGTACCCCTCATCACAGTACGGTCAGTCCGGGCAGCCTCAATATCCCCCTGCTCAGTACAGTCAGCCCTATAATAATCAGTATGGACAACAGTATAATAATCAATACGGACAGCCTTATCAGCAGCCGTATAATCAGCAGTATTACCGTCAGCCCTATGTTCAGCCGACGCCCATTGTGCCTATGCCGGGAAAGGGACTTGCGGCAGCTTCAATGGTGTGCGGTATCATATCGCTTCTTATATGCTGGTCCTGGATTACCGCTATTATAGGCTTAGGTTTGGGCATTGCTGCCTGCGCCATGGGCGGCGCTGCAAAAAAGAAAGGCTATATCGGCGGAATGGCAACGGCGGGAATTGTTACGGGAATACTTGGAATTGTTTTCTCGGCTATTATCTTTTTGGTTTGTTCCGCTTGTCTTGCGGCAGTAAACGAAGCTTCGAGAGAGTATTCAAATTACGGCAATATTGTATAATATTCAGAAAAATGATATTATGTGATAAAAATTGATAAAAATTAAAATTATGTGTTGACATTTTGACAAAAATGTGATAAAATAAAACGTGTAAGGCTGCAACATAAGCGGCTGAGCAAAATAAACTAACGGTATTTGTGCCGTTGACATTTTTGGAGGAAAATATGAACAACGATTACAACAACAATCAGCAGCCTCAGTATCAAGCTCCAATGCCCCCTCAGCAGCAGCCCGGCAAGGGTGCGGCAACCGGTTCTATGGTTTGCGGTATCGTCGCACTTGCAACATGGTGGTTAGGCTGGGGCGCTTTAATCGGTCTTGTACTTGGTATTGTAGCAATTGTTCTTTCTATCAAGGCTAAGAAGGAAGGCTTTGTAGGCGGTATGGCAACAGCAGGCATGGTAATGGGCATCATTGGCGCAGTTCTTTGCGGTATCTTCTTCGTTGCTTGCACCGTTTGTGCTTGCATTATCGGCAATGCTGCAACCACAGCAGGCAGCAGCATTAACTGGAACGATTTTATGTAAGATTAGACCGTGCAAAATACGGACTTGTACTTAGAACCTGTATTCACAAGATATTGCACGCGTCTTTTCGGCAAATTTTGCCGATGACTGCGTTAAA
>CAYMFX010000023.1:0-24454 GCA_964389845.1 uncultured Ruminiclostridium sp. | reverse complement strand
CGCTGTCCTCTTTGGGCTTGAATTTTGCGGAAAGACCCAGCTCACCGTTGTCGTCCGCATAAACGGGACCGTAACCGAAGGGATCGTTTATAAGCTTTTCGGAGGTCTCCTTCGTGTAGGTTTCCCTGATAAAGGCGCTGAAGGCTTCAAAGGTTTTGTAATCTTCGTTTACACAGGTGTAGAAGCCGTCCTCGGGTTCGTTTCCGTAAGGCTCCTCCTTAGTGGACATACCCTTTGTGAAGTATTGATATAAGCTGTGGTTTTTGGGAAGCAGCTCGTATGCCGCCGTTTCAACCTCGGTTACAAGCTCCTGTGAAGGATAGTAGGTATCGTCGGGGGTAGTGACGGGCGGTTCTTCGGGTTCGCTGTTCCTCCCGGAAAATGTGATTACCACAAATATTACCGCCGCCGCCGCAAGCAGCACCGCAGCTACGGTAATTATAATGGAAGGAATGTTAGCGGAGGTTTTCTTCTTAGACATAAGCGTCTCCCTTGTTTATTTCAATCGATGTAATCTGTTAAAATCAAAATTTAAATATGTATAGGTAGTATTATACAATAAGCCTGAAAAAATTGCAAGAGTTTTTGGAAAAAAATTGTATCAGGTGTTTTTTTCTGTTGACTTTATTAAAAATATAAAGTATAATATAATTGGTTTTTTATAACTCTATGTTGATTCTGTTTAAACATATTATTGCTAATAGTGTTTTGGCGTTAGTATCAGCATAACTTTTCGGAAAGCAGGGATTATACGATGAAAAAGCCTTTGAATTTGCGGCTTATTCCGATTTACATAATGATTGCGGCATTGTTTGCCCTGACTACCGCAGGAGTTGTTTCGGTTGTTGTTCTTATTGATGCGGAAGCTTGGGTTTTAGCTTGGTTCATACCTTTGTTCGCCGTTCTTTGTATCGGGTTTGCCGTCGGTGTTACCAACTTCTTTGTAAAAATAAGGAAGCGGTTTGACGATGCTTTTGACTTGATTTTGTCAGCGTATTCCGATGAAAAGGCGGAGGCGCTCAGTTCCCTCAATAATGGCAGACCTACGCCTGAGCAGCTTTCCCGCTGGGTTTGCGAGCAGGCTGTAAACAATAAACACGCCTCGGAAAATGCGGCGCTTGCAGATGTGGTAAATGCGCTTTCCGTCGAGATATACTGGGAAATATCCGACGACGGATCGACCGTATTTTCTTTCGGCAATTATTGGAACGAAACTTACGGGTATAACGAATTGGCAAAGTTTAACGACGTAAGAAATGCGCTCTCCGAGTCTTCCGTTCTTGAGCTTGAAAAATCTATAAAGGCGCTTAAGGATAAGCAGGCGAAGAATTTTTGTTTTTTGGGCGATTTAAAATTAACGCCGCAAAAGCTTGTCAAGGTGAAGGTAAGAGGCTGCATAGAAGAAATCCGGGAGGGTAAAATCACTGTTGTAGGTTTCCTCTTAGATGTTCAGGAGCAGAACGAGCTTTACGGACAGCTTGAAAGCGCAAATGTCAAGGAGCAGTTTCTGCTCGATTCCGACACAGATGTTCTTTATGAAGTGGACGTTCCCGGCAACAAGCTGTACAGCCTTAACCCCGAAGCCTCTAAGGAGCTTTTCGGAATGAGCAATATGGCGGACTTTGACGGGGAGAGACGCCCTTATTGGTCCCTTATACATCCCGATTACCGTGAAGGCTTTGTGGACCGTTTTTTCGACTATAATCATATGATGATAATGCCGGACCACAGAATGTCTTACGATTACAAGATAAAAAATAAATCGGGGGACTATATCTGGGTTCAGCATCAGGCTCAGGTCACTCTTTCCAGAAACGGCGAGGTATTGAAGGTAATAGGTCGAATAAGCAATATAAACGAGCTTAAAAGCCGCGAGTATAAAAATCAGTACCAGGCGGATTACGACAGCCTTACAGGTTCTCTTGCCCGCTCCGCTTTAAAGGAGCAGTTCGACTGCGAGCTTGGAAACGGAATGACAAGGGCGGTGGTTCTCTTTAATATAAACCGTTTCCGCTATATAAACAACGAGTACGGTTTTGAAACCGGAGACGCAGTGCTCAAAAAAATCGTTATAACCCTTTGGGAAAATCAAAAGGGCAAGTGCATTGTGGGCAGAGCGGACAGCGATACTTTTATTATGGGGATGTTAGCGGTGAACGAAAGAGATCACCCCGTTACTCAAATAGAAAAAATATTTCCAAAGTTCAAGGAGCCGATATTAATTGACGGAAAGTTTATAAATATTGTTCTGAGTGCGGCAGGCTCTTCGCAGTCCGGGGACAAGAGCTTTGATATGCTTTACAGCGAGGCGCATAAAGCTCTTGAGGTATGTAAAAGCTCCGGGCAGACTTACGAAAACTCCTACTGCATCTATAATCAGGAAATCGAAAAGGAATATTCAGAGCTTGGACACGGAAATGAACAAAACGAAGACGACAAGCTTAATTAAGAGAGGACAGTTATCATGAGCGATAATTTTAACGAAATAACTAATAAGGACGGGCAGGTTTCGGTTTTGGTCGACAATAGATTCATGTGGGCAAAGATTTTAGTTACACGACCGATAAACGGCGGAAGGGAAGTAACCTTTGAAGATGTTATGTCGGAGCTTAAAAAATCGGGAGTTGTGGCAAATATCAACGAGGAAACAATAAGATCATATCTTGACGCCATTCCCGACGGCAACAATAAAAGCATCATAGTGGCAGAAGCGGTTCCCGCCGAGGACGGAGAGGACGGCACCGTGAATTATGCCTTTGAGCCTACCAGCGACCTTAAGCCCTCCATTGACGAGGAGACGGGAATAGTAAACTTCAAGGAGCTGGGCAAGGTCAGAAATATTCGCAAGGGAAAGCTTATTGCCACCATAAAAGAGAGCACCGCAGGCGTTCCCGGAGTCGATGTAAGAGGCTCGGAGATAAAGCCTGTTCCCGGAAAGCCGCCTAAATATTTCGTAGGAGCGGGAACGGTTCAGGACAATGAAAAATCGAGAATTTACGCTGCCGACGACGGAAATCTGCGCTGGGAAAAGGACAGGTTCATTGTTGATACGGTTGTCACCATTTCGGGCAGCGTGGATGCTTCTACCGGAAACATTGATTTTGTAGGCGACGTTGTTATCAAGGGCGGAGTGTTAGAGGGCTACCGAATCAAGGGAAAGAATGTTACCATAAAGGAAAATGTTACCAACGCCACCGTTGAAGCCTCCGAGTCCATAACCATAAACGGCGGCGGAGTGTATGCAAAGCTTAGCTGTGAGGGCAATATAAAAATGGCGTTTGCGGAAAACTGCAATATTTTCTGCAAGGGAGTTTTAGAGTCAAAGTCTCTTATAAACTGCGATGTGCTTTGTGAGAATGAGGTCTTGGTTACCGGAGGAAAGGGAATAATCGTAGGCGGCGAATGTATAGCCTACAAGAATATTACCGCCAATCAGGTAGGCTCGGAAAGCTACACCAAAACAGTCATCAATCTTGGCAATACCGCCGCACTTATGAAAAGTCACAGAGAGCTTACCAACAATTACAACACCCTTAATGAAAATTATAAGAAGCTTAAAACCCTGTATGAAAAGCTTAACACCTTAAAAAATACTCAGCCTCTTACCCCTCAGCAGGAGGTAGCAAGAAAGCAGGCGTTTCTCTTTGTTATGAACGAGCGCAATACCTTGGCGGATATGACCGAGCGTATGGAGAGCAATGAAAGAATACTGGCAAAGAGCAGACTTTTGCAGCTTATTGTAAAGAAAAAATGTCACCCCGGAGTGTCTCTTAAATTATACAACTCAATTTATGAAAACAATGTTGAGAGCGGCGCAGTGGTGTTTTATTTGGACGCTAATAACGAGATAAGATTCAGAGCGGGAGACAGATAATTGACAATTGACAATGGACAATGGACAATGGACAATTGCGGTATCGCCTGCGGCGATGATTTTGAATTTGTGTTGTGAATCGAAAAAATTTACCCGTCAAAGCTTTTTGGCTTTGACGGGTAATATTTTTAACAATTATTGGTTTACCTCATTAATAATATCAATTAACTGAGGAAGAGTTAATTTTCCGCACATAGAAACGATATTTTTTATAGGCCATTCCGGGTCTACAGAAATTTTCATTGTCTCTCTGAAATCTTCGCCTGTGATTTCGTTCAGCTTATTGATAAATTCATCGCCGTCGGGGTGGGAGTTAAGCTGGCAAATAAGGGTGTACAAATCGAGAGGCTTATACGGATTGTCGGCGGTGATTTTCACTTCGGCGGAGAGAGGGCAGCTTGCACTGCTGCCGCCTACAAGGACAGTGAAAGCGCCGCTGTTTGTTTTCCACCTGTGTTCATAGTCGTCCCAATAGGAAAAGGCTCTTCCGTCAAGCTTCATGGTGACGGCGACGGTTTCTCCCGCTTTGATAAAGACCTTTTTAAAGGACTTAAGCTCCTTGACCGGGCGGGAAACAGCAGGGTTATTTTCCCTTACATAAAGCTCTGCGATTTCTTTGCCGTCCATAGCGCCCATGTTGGTGAGGGTGACTGTGACTTCAAGCTCCTCTCCCTCTTCAATATCCGTTTTTGACAGCTCGATTTTATCATATCGGAAGTTAGTGTAGGAAAGTCCGTGACCGAAGGGGAAGAGAGGAGGTATTTTGTGCTTCTCGTACCAGCGGTAGCCGACGTAAATGCCTTCACTGTAGTTCACCTGTAAATTCTCTCCCGGGAAGCTTCCGTAAGAAGGAGTTTGTTCAATAAACTGAGGGAAGGTCTCAGCAAGCTTGCCGCAAGGGTTGCATACGCCGTAGAGTATATCGGCTATCGCTTCACCTACGCCCTCTCCGCCCAAATACGCTTCCAATACGGCGTTTACCTTTCCGATAAAGGGCATGGCCACGGGAGCGCCGTTGCAAAGAACGATAACGGTGTTGGGCTGCTTGCGGACTACCTCGTCAATGAGCTTTAGCTGGCTTTCGGGAAGATTGATATGCTTTCTGTCGTAGCCCTCGGATTCGTAAGCGTCGGGCAGTCCGCAGATAATTACCGCACGGTCGCATTCGGAAGCAGCCGACGCTGCCTCTCTTATCAGGGAAAGGTCTTGGTCGTCTGTGAGAGAGTATCCCTGTGCGTATTGAACCTCCCCGTGCTTTGCCATTTCGTCTAAGGGCTTGGTTATGTTTATGGCATTGACTCTTGAGCTTCCGCCGCCCTGATACCTCGGGTTTACCGCCATTTCTCCGATGACGGCGGTTTTTCCCGAGGTTATGGGCAAAACGCCCGTGTTCTTAAGCAGCACCATACATTCCCTTGCAATATCGGCGGCGGTTTTATGATGCTTTGCGTAATCGCACTTTTTTCCCGTTTTCTTTTCGGAAAGACCGAACACCGCTTCCAACAGACGTGTTACCGCCTTGTCTATCTGGCGCATTGTAAGCTTGTTTTTAAAATGGGGGTCGGAGGAGGGGAGAGATACATTGCCGTTTGTTGCGGCGTTTATTATCTCACGGCTGTTTTCCTCGCCTGTGCCGGGCATTTCTAACTCTAACCCCGCATACACGCCCTGCGCTCTGTTGTTGACTGCGCCCCAGTCGGACATTACGAAGCCCTTAAACCCCCACTCGCTGCGGAGTATGTCGGTAAGAAGCCATTTGTTTTCGGAGCAGTAGCAGCCGTTTACTTTGTTGTAGGCGCACATTAATGAAGCAGGCTTTGCCTTTTTAACGGGATATTCATAGCTTGCAAGATAAATTTCACGCAAGGCTCTTTCGCCTATATGCTCGTCAACGGTGAACCTTTCACTCTCCTGACTGTTGCAGGCAAAGTGCTTAAGAGAGGTGCCAACCTTTTTAGACTGTATGCCTTCAATGACGCCCGCCGCAATGTGACCCGACAGTACGGGGTCCTCGGAGAAATATTCAAAGCTGCGTCCGCCTAAAGGTGAGCGCTTAATGTTGTTTCCGGGACCTAAGACTATTTGTACATCTTGATCCTGTGCCTCCTCGCCTATTGCCGCACCCTGCTTCTTTGCCAGTTCCTCGTCAAATGAGCAGGCAAGGAGAGCGGCAGGAGGAAAACAGGTAGCAGGCACGCTGTCGCCCCAGCCTAAACCGATGCACTGCCTTAATCCGTGAGGTCCGTCGGAGACGTTTATCGAGGGAATATTAAGTCTCGGAATAGGCACGGTGCTCCAGGCGTCCTTTCCCGAAAGCAGCGAGGCTTTTTCCTCTAAGGTAAGCTGATTCACTATTTCTTTTATTTCGGATTTGGTCATTTATGTTATTTCCTTTCAACGGTTTCTATGGTGATAACATAGTATTTCGTTCCGCCGGGGAGACAGGTCTGTATCTCCGGCTTATCACGGAAGTTGCCGCTGCAGCCGTCGTAATCGTCGCAGCCGCACCAAGGCTCCAAGCATACAAAGCCCGCCTTTAGCCCTGCGGGAGTCCAGACGCCGAGCGAGCTGAAGCCCTCCCAGCTGATTTTCAGCCCCTTATCTTCATCATCAAGGAGAGAGACATTTTTTGAGATAATATTTCTGAAATACAGCACGTCGTTGTCAAATAAATCGTAGGACAGCGGGTATTCATTGCTGTTTTTAAGTCTCCAGACGTTTTCTTCCGACTTATAGAGACGGGTTTTACAGTCGAGAACGGGACTGCACACCGTTTCCTTTTCTTGGAACACAAGCCGATAGTTATCGAAGCTCTTTCCCTTTTCGGGACAAGCAAAGGCGGGGTGAGCGCCTATGCAGAAGGGCATGGGTATAGAGGTCTTGTTTGTCACCTCGTAAAGTATTTCCAGCTTGTTTTCGGTTAAGGTATAGCGCATTGTAAAATCAAAGCTGAAGGGGAACATCTTAAGAGTTTCCGAGTTGTCGCAGAAGGCGAACCCCGCCTTGTTTTCGGCTTCTTCTATACATTCAAATTCGTAGTCACGGGCAAAGCCGTGCTTATTCATATGATATTCGATGCCGTCGATAATGGTTTTACCGCCCTTTACTCCTCCCACAAGAGGGAAAAGCACGGGAGAGGTTTTGCCCCAGAACGCCGGGTCTCCGCTCCACATTAGCTCTCTCCCGCCAAGCGTCAGGGATTTAAGCTCTGCGCCCTTATTGTTTATTACAGCGGAACAGCCGCCAAACTTTATTGTCTTTTCCATTTTATGCGCCTCCGATAATTTTATTTTGAGAAGTTAAAACTATTGTCTCATTTCCGCAAGCTTAAACATTGTGTCCGTGACCTCGGGAAGCTTCTTTTCCGTACCCTCCCACTGAGGCATTTTCTGCCATGTTATTACATTGTCGCTTTTAAGGAAGCCCTCAAAAAATTCCTCGGACATTTTTTCCGTGTTCAAAAGGGGAATGCCGCCCTTGCCCATTTTGGGCAGTCCCGCCGCCGCCGGCTCATAAATGAAATCGCTGTTCCAAAGCATGGAGTACAGCCACATTGTTTCGCTTTCCTGCATAAGGCTGACGTCGGGAATATATCCGCATTCCGTTAAGGCAAGCATTTTGCCCTCTGCCGTAAGACCGCTTAAGGTTTTATATGCCCCCGCCTGGGGAGTGTGATCCTCGCCGGAGGGGTAAATATCGGTGCCGGAGATGTCGTAGGTGTTGGGGTTTACGGTGTGGTATTTATCCTGTCCGTTCCATATCCAGATAAGGTTGGTAAGCTTGTGATAGTTTTCAAGGCGGTCAAAGATAATGTACCAAAGCTTAAGATAGGATTCCTGAGGCGGGTTGTCTCCTCTTCCTACTCCTCCCCACCAGAACCATGAGCCCGAGGCTTCGTGAAGAGGCCGCCATAGAACGGGAACGTCCGCTTCCTCTAAGCGCTGAAGCTGAATCGCAATGAGGTCTATGTCGTGGATAACCTGTTCATATTCCGCCGTTCCGGGAGTTACTGCGTTTGCAAGCGAAAAGTTGGATATTTCGTCGGTGTAGAACGCCTTTCCGCCGTCGGGATTGTTTATGTCCTTCGGAACATTCCAGTGCCAGGTGAAGGTGACAAGGCCGCCCGAATTCTTGTGCCAATCGATTGCCTGGTCAACCTGTGCCGTATCGCCCGAGGAGGTAACAAAGATCATATCAAAGCCTCTGATAGCAGGAAGGTCTTTGGAATGGCTGTAATATACTGCGTCCTCATAGCCCTTTTCATTGGAAATCTGCTGGGCGGACAGCGTCTTTTTTCCGTAGTTTTCACGAAGGTAATTGAATACCTCAAGGGTTTTCTTTCCCGCATTTTCGGAAACCGGCTTGTTTGGATCGACTTCCTTTGCTTCAAGCCTTGCAACAAGCTCGTCGACGTTTGTCTCATAGCTCAAAGCCTTTTCCATATCCACATCGCCGGATTCGTCCACGGCAACGGGATTGGATTTTTTTGTGCCGCCGCTGCATCCGCCGAAAACGGAGCATATCACAGCCGCCGTCAGCGCAATGGCAGCTGCCTTTTTAATATTGCCTGTTTTAGTAGTCTGCTTCATCGGTTTTTTCCTTTCCTTTCATTGAAATTGCGTTTATTCATTTTATTGTTTGCGGTTAAAACGTTTTCACGTCGTTGTATTGTAAATTATAACACATTGCGGGGGCGGATTGCAATAGTTTTTGGTAAATTTGTATATGTTCGCCAAAAAGCACTGCCGTGGGCTTTAAGCCTGCAATGCTTAAAGCCTTCGGCAGTTCATGACGATTTAGGGAGTAGAACCTCCAAGTGCTGCGCTTGCATTTTCGGGTTATATATGTTATACTGTGTAAGTATGATTATAACAAAGAAATTTGAAATAAAGAAAGGGCAATTAAATAATGACTAAGGTGGTAAAATTCGGCGGAAGCTCTTTGGCGGACGCTAATCAGTTTCGTAAGGTGGCGCAGATAATTCGTGCCGATAAAAGCAGAAGATATGTTATCCCCTCCGCTCCCGGTAAGCGCTTCGGCGACGATACCAAAGTGACCGATATGCTTTACAGCAGTTATGAGGCTGTGGAAAAGGGCAGGAACGCTACTGTCGAATTGCTGCCGGTGGTTGAGAGATTTAACGGGATTATCAGCGATTTGGGGCTTACTATAAATCTTGACGATGAATATGAAACGATTATCGAGAATTTTGTCAAGAAAGCGGGCAGAGACTATGCCGCAAGCAGGGGCGAATACCTTAACGGCGTCATTCTCGCCAACTATCTCGGATTTGAGTTCGTAGACGCAGCCAAGTGCGTTTTCTTCACCGCCGACGGGGAATTTGACGTCGATTTGACCGACGCCAGCCTTGCTTCGGCTCTCGGCGGTTATTATGAAGCGGTGATTCCCGGATTTTACGGCGCAAAGCCCGACGGCACTATCAAAACCTTTACAAGAGGGGGCAGCGATTTCACCGGCTCTATTGTGGCAAAGGCGATAGGCGCCGATATGTACGAAAACTGGACCGATGTAAGCGGCTTCCTTGCCGCCGACCCCCGAATTGTTGACAATCCCGAGGTCATTGACTACATAACCTACAAGGAGCTGAGAGAGCTTTCCTATATGGGTGCGTCGGTTCTTCATCAGGATTCCATTTTCCCCGTCAGAACCGCTAAGATACCTATTAATATAAGGAACACAAACCTTCCCGACGACCCGGGCACCATGATTGTACCCGAAGCTCCCGAAAAAACGGACGGCAGAGTTATAACTGGTATAGCGGGAAAAAAGCATTTCAGCGTTATCTCCATTGAGAAGGACGAGATGAACTCCGAGGTTGGATTTTTAAGACGCATTCTCACTATATTGGATCATGAGGGGGTTGGCTTCGAGCATATTCCCACGGGAATCGATACTATGAGCATTGTTGTCAGCAGCGATGAGTTAGAGCAGCACCCCCGGCTTGTGGATTACATCACGCAGATAACTCACCCCAACCATATTGAGGTTATCAATAATTTGGCAATGGTAGCGGTAGTGGGCAGAAGCATGAAGGAGAAAAAAGGAACGGCTACCCGAATTTTCGCCGCCCTTTCCCATGCCAATATAAATATAAAAATGATTGACCAAGGCTCCAGCGAGCTTAACATTATTGTGGGAATTGACGAAAAGGATTTTGAAAAGGCGATAAAGGTTATTTACGATATGTTTATGCTTTCCGAATAATTTTTGGGGGCAAGGTGAAGGAGAAGCGGAAATGAAGCTTGAAAATATAAAGGTATACGATCTTGAAGAAAGCTTTAAGGCGAGCAAGTACCCAATGGCGGTGGACACGGGTTCGGTAAACGGCGAGATAACCGACAGGATACGGAAGCTTGCCCAAAGTCCCAAGGGAGAGGGACACGACCAGTTTATGACCGGTATCCGTGTTGCCTTTGATTTGACCTTTACGGTTAAGGCATGGACAGAGGCGGAGAGGTACCGTTTCCTTGAGTTTGTGTCAAGCCAGTCCACTATGCACAGAATAGCAAAATTCGATTTGTCCAAGCAATATAACAAGTATGTGGACCCCCGCATGATTGAAATAATGGAGGAGCTTAAGGACAGGTACAATGAAACAAACGACCCCGAGGATTATCTGAGACTGCTGTACTCCAATCCCTGCGGATTTGAGCTTACGGCAAGGCTTACCACAAACTACAGATGCCTTAAGACGATATACAGCCAAAGAAAGAACCACAGACTGCCCGAATGGAGAGAATTTTGCGAGGAGATACGCAAGCTGCCCTATGCGGAGGAGCTTATTGTGGGCGGACAGCAGGAATCCGAGGACAATACTTCTTCCAAATAAAATCTTGGCAATAAGTAAATCAATCATTTTTTCCAATAGTTAAAGATTTTTGTTACAAATTTGTCATTTTAACCAAAAAATGGTTACATCGTGAAAAAATTTTAGAATGATATTGTACATTTTTAAAGTTTGTGCTATAATGTAAATGGATTATTATGTGAAGCTGTCATATTATGATCCAAAAAATCATGCGGAGGTAGTTACAGTGGCTATTTTTAAATATACCGCCACAGATCTCAGCGGAAAAACCGTTCGAGGAAAGGAAAGTGCCGAGGACAGAGCGGCGCTTATCGAAAAGCTGAAGGACAAGGGGCTTTTCTGTACCTCCTTTACAGAGGAGAAGGAAAAGGAAAAGGACGCAAAAACCAAGTTTAAGACAAAGGATCTTGCGTTTTTTTCCCGCCAGATAAGCACAATGCTTACGGCAGGCATCAGCCTTGTGAAGGCTTTGTCAATTCTTATCTCACAACAGGAGGACAAGAAAAAACGAGCGCTTCTTACAGAGGTTTACGATGATGTTCAAAGAGGACGTTCCTTCTCGGAGGCTCTTGTATCTCAGGGCAACGCCTTCCCCAATCTGTTTGTCAGCATGGTAGCCGCAGGTGAAAGCAGCGGTAATCTGGATATGATTATGCAGCGTCTTTCAAGTCACTACGACAAGGAAAACAAGACCAACAACAAGATAAAGAGCGCTATGAGCTACCCTATCATTTTGGGTGTTATCATGGTGGTTATCATTATTGCGCTGTTTGCGTTTGTAATGCCTTCCTTTGCGGAAATGTTCACCGACCCCAGCAAGATTCCCGCTTTTACACAGTTTTTGCTGAATGTCAGCGACTCCATGATACACTATCCTTACATATATGTAGGAGTAATTGTCGGCTTGGTGGTTGTTATCAGAATGCTTAAAAAGGTTCCTTCCGTGAGATTGTGGTGGGACAGAACCAAATGCCGCATACCAAAGGCGGGCAAGCTTATCTGCACCATTTACACCTCCCGTTTTGCACATACTATGAGCAACCTTTTTGCTTCCGGCATGCAGATGGTTGAATGTATACAAAAGTCCGAACAGGTTATTGGCAATACTTATATCAGCAAGGAATTTGAATCGGTAATCGAGAACGTAAAACAGGGTGAAAGCCTTTCTACCGCCATTGCCCGAATAGGAATTTTCGACGGCGTGTTTACCTCGGTTATCTTCGTAGGCGAGGAATCGGGTACTCTTGACGATATTCTCGAGAAAACCGCCGATTATTACGACGAAGAAGCCGATACAGCCATAAACAGGCTCACCGCAATGCTTCAGCCGGCAATGATACTGATAATGGGCGTTTTGGTCTGCGCTATCCTGCTTGCGGTATACCCGGCAATGTACGAGGCTATCGGAAACGTGGCGTAAGCCGTTAAAGGCACGATTAGCAATAACACTGCTCCATAAAATCAAAAATAAACCGAAAGGAATATAATACATATGCTTTCACTGGACTTTACCGACCGTCAAGTAAAGATCGTCCGCGGTTCTCTTATGGGAAGCAAGATAAGAATTATTCAGGTTGAGACTCTTGATCTTCCCTTAGGGCTTGTGGAAAACGGATTTATTTCTGACGTACCCATGCTCGCCAGCGAGCTGCTGGAGTTTTTGCAGACCCACGATATTAAGGAAAAGGATATCATTGCCGAGATCGGCTCAGGTCTTATTCTTAACAAGGAATTGGTGCTGCCGAAGCCTAAGAACCTTAAAAACTCCTTTGTAATCGAAACTATGATTCAGAGCAATATGAACATCAGCAGCGATTACAATATCTCGTTTAATATCGTTGACGAAGCCGAGGACGAAAACAAGAACCCCATGATAAGGGTGCTTGCCACCGCCGTGCCGCAAAGGCTTGTAGACGGCTACACAAGGCTCTTTTCGCATCTCGGTCTTACACTTAAGTCACTGTATGTAAGCGCCGGCTGTATTTCCCGTTTGGTTGAAAACAGCCAGAAGTTAGCGGAGCTTTCGCCGTTAATGATGGTTCAGATAGAGTACGACTTTATTAATACAAGCCTTTATTATGACGGCAGATTGGTGCTTTCAAGACGTGTCAGCATTGACGCGGAGGAAATCGGCGGCGACCCCGACGCGCTTGTGCAGGCGGCTTATGATAACGTGTTCAGAATGATTCAGTTTATGAACAGCCGTCCCGACGCTCAGCCCCTGAAGGAAATCACCTTCTACGGCAAGATTCCCGATTTTATACTGCTTACCAACGCAATGCAGTCATTTAATACCTCGGTTCACGTTCTCAGCTCTCCCGGAAATGTGGTTGCATTCTGCGAATTTGACTTTGCGGAATATGCCAACGCCATAGGCGCTTATTTCAGACCTAAGAGAGATTACGACCGTATCGACCTTCTGAAAGCCAGCGCCGCCAAGGAGAAAAAGCCTACAAGCTTTTACGGCTTCGTACTTGTGGGCAGCCTGCTTGTATCCTGCGCATTGGTTGCCGGCGCTTACTTTATTATCGGCGCTGTCAACAGCGATCTTAAGGCGCAGACTGCTTCGGTTCAGGCAGAAATTGACGCCGCACAGCCCAGAGTAAATGTCCTGAACGAAAAAATATCCAGGCTCGACAGAATTTCCCTGTACACCAACAACATTGAAATGGCGAAGACCTTATTTGACTTTCAGCCCACATTCGTCACCGAGATACTTACAAAGCTTGAGGAGCCGCTTACGGACGGTATGCAGATAACAGGCTCGGTGAATGTAAGCGGATATAACGTTTCCGTTTCCTACAGCTGTACGGCGGACAATCAGCCCTCGGAATATGTAAAGGCGCTGGTTGACCAAGGGTACTTTGAAAATATCAGCTATCACGGCTATACGGGCAGCGGCGAGGGCGACAATAAGATTTATACATTCTCGCTGACGATGCTCTTAAAGGGAGGAAACGCATATGAAATTGAGCAATAAGGAAAAGGTTATCCTTGCGGTTTTCTTGGCAGTTGTAATTATTGTGGCGGGAGTGTTCCTTATAATTCTTCCCGAGTACAATAAGATAAGCACCAACCAGAGCGCATTGGACGGCGCAAAGGCACAGCGTGAGCAGCTTTATCAGACGCTTACGAGAGAGGAAACCATTGACAAGGAGATAGAGACCGCCGTTACAAACGCCAATGTTTTCTCGGGCTATTTCTATGACGATATGACAACCTATGAAGCCGACGCTATTGTACGTCAGATTCTTGCGGACAATAATATGGAGACAGATTCATTGTCTATCGGAGACTTTACCACCTCTACCCTTACGGTAAGCGAATATGTTGAAGCAATCGTTTCCTATCCTCTTAAGGAATATTCGGGCTATGTACCCGATGCGGGAATTGATTTCAGCCAGTATGAGATTCAGTATGACGAAAACGGAAAGGTGGTAGTTCCCGAAGAGCTGAAGGACATTATGAAGGAGTTTATCAACACCCTTCTCACCACTCAGCAGCAGACATTGGGTTCTATTTCGGTAAGCTTTACGGCAAAGGGAACAAGGAGAGAATTTCTCGACTTCCTTGACAATATCGCAAAGCTTGAAAAGGCTACGTATGTTCCCGGCGTGTCGGTAGTATATACTGGAACGGAGGGCAACGCCGCCGCACCTGCCGCACTTGCCGCCGAGCCTCCCGCAGAGGGCGGAAACGGAGACCAGACGGGAGCAGAGCAGCCCAATCCCCCCGCAAACAATACCGAAACTCAGATAACGGACGACACGGAGATTTCCGCTAACATCACGCTTGTTCTTTACTGTGCAAAGGCATTGCAGACAGAGGCGGTAACGGAGGCGAGCGCCGCACAGACAACTCAGCCCACAGAGGTTGCATAAATTACAAAAACAACACGGATTTTATCAGTCCCTTTCCACTTTTTCGGAGGTAATTTTGGGGGCTGATAAAGCCGCTTAAATTACCTTTTTTGAGAAGAAAATTAATGAAAAGTCCGCAGGGTTTTCGGCGGAGAAAGGAAGGCGTGAAAATGAAAAGACTGCTGAACAAAAAGGGAAGCGTGCTGTTCCTTGTTTTGGTTGTGATGTCGCTGCTCATTATTGCGGCTTCGGCGACTTACTATGTTGTTAATAATCAGAGGAGCTCGGTTAATATTCGGTATAGCAGTGAGCAGGCGTATCAGACGGCAACATCAATGAGCAAAACCGTGTCCGATTATATTGACAGTTTTTGCAATAAAATCGGCAAAAACGGAAATGTTAGCGGAATTAAGGACAATGAAGACAACATTATTACCAAAATGCTTGCTTTAGAGGACGGAAAAAGCTTTGCAACCGATAATATTGACTTTAGCAATATGGCTATGGGTGACGCAAAGGTGACAATTACAAAGCTCAAGACCGTTGTCGATGAAGAAAACGGAACGACCGACAACATTTTTGAAATTGCTACCGAAGCGGTTATAAATGATGAAAAGGTTACGATAAAGCAGACAAAACAAATTACTACTTCTAAGTATGTTAAGGTTGCCGACCCTTTTACAAGATTTTTGACAAGTACCGGTAAATCATCCGAAGCACTGGACACTTATGTGAAGACAGGCAGTATATACGGCGAGGCTTTTTTCGATAATGAATACAGCTCGCTTTCAGGACGTGTGAACACATCGGTGTATTCAACAGGAACATTGGTTGATAACGGAATCTTGTATGATGATTGTCCAGCCTATGATCCTACCTTGGAAATAGTTATCGCCGAAAACTTCATAATGGACAGTGGTATAAGCCATGATACAAAGCTCAGTAATTGCTTTGTCGGCGGAAACATGATTCTTAGCAGACAATGGCAGGTGAAGAACACCTATGTTATGGGAGACCTTACAATTAAGGGCAATGGCGCAAAAGGTGTGGGAAAAGTCTTTGTTAAGGGTGACGCATATGTAACTCCGCAGGGAGGCGACACTTTTCCATTAGATTTATACATTAAAGGAAATTTATATGTTGAAGCGCCGGGTATTTATTATGACATGAATAGTCATGGGAGCGAATTTCATGTAGGCGGAAAAATATATATAAGATATTCGACCTCATCGGATTGGACAGAGCATACCGGAACAAAAGGCACCTATGACGAATCCAAGCAGATGTTGAACAGCGTTGCTCAGAATGACGGAACAACGGTTGAAATCAAAAGCTGGGACGACGTTCAAGCGTATATTGATAACAAAGCTTCAAAGGAAGAATATATTGAGTGGGATGCGGAAAAATATTTTGATAATACCCTTAATAAAGCTAACAATCTTCCTACTATAAGACCCGGCAGTGACGGAAATAAAGAGGTAACGATAACCGGAAGCTGTATATTGGAGCCTTCCACGGCTTGGGTTGGTGATTATGGTACATCGTGGCATGATATTATAATTGATACCAATGCTGCTAATAGTACAGTCTACATTAAGCTTAAACCGCTTGACGGTCAAAATACTTTCTCGTTTATTGCAAAAAGTGGGGAAGCATGGCAATCTGAGGCTTTGAACGTTATAATAAAGGGACCTTATGCGGTTGTACTCATTTTGCCGAATGGAGTTAATTTCGCAACATCAAACAACTGGTTTATTGGACATGAAGGAATAGCTGTAGGCGCCGCTAACGGATTTAAAGGGACGGATTATAAAAACTTTGAGGAATTGAAAGGCGGAACGGGCGGGTCAATCTACTCAGACTATTTTAAGGGCGGATATAACAGCACAATTGCGAAAAACGTCAAATCTATGATAAAGCTCACACCGGAGGGTAATGAAATTTTTGATCCCAATAAGGTAAAAATCAGCGATACTCATAATAACCTTTATCTTGTAACGACGGGCGATAACTGCAAATTGACATTTGATGGTGAAGCAACATTTTGTGGTTATGTTTATGCACCCTACGCTGTGCTTACAAGTAACGGCTCCTCACAAAAAATCGCATTTATCGGCGGTATCGTTTTAAGCAGCTACACTTATATTGATGATCAGGCAAATTTAATTTTCACCACTCCATATGATTATAAGGGAAAATATAAGCCTGACGGCACGGCAGACGCAGATTATAACAAAGCGGATATTGTTAAGATTCTTATGGGACAAAGCGGAGCCAAGGTTCCCGGCTCTGAGGACGGAGATATAACCATATTAAGCGGCTGGGAAAATATCGGGTACAAATAAAAGGAGTGATAGACCATGAAAACGATAAAGGGAAAAAAGGGTTTTACACTTGTTGAATGCGTTGTTGCAATGGCAGTTCTTGCTATAATGTCTCTTTTACTCACAATGATTCTGTCAATAACCTTAAAAACCAGAAACAGAAGTATGGAACTGGAGAGAGATTTGGATAAGCAGGTGGAGGATTTGGTAGAAGCGGACGGAGCTAAAAAAGATGACTACGACGATTCGATAAAATTTGAAAACGGCAAAGGTGAATCATTTGATATTCCGGGAAACAGCGTAGACGGAGTAGACGCAGGAAAAAAATACAACGATGACAGCTCAAACATAATCGGTAAAATGGAGTATGATTTCGAGCATTATTTTGAAAAAATGCCTAAGCCTGCTCCTATTGCAGATGATGAGGACGACAAGAAAAATCCTGAAGCTCCCGAATATGTGGGAGGATTTCCCGGTTCCGGAAATCTCATAAGAAGCACTGTTAATTTGAACAGCGACGTAACAATTACCGAACAGAGCAAAACGCCGATTAAAATAAACAGCGGCGGAGAAGAGAAAGACGGATATGAGATCACGTGGAGAATTGAATTTACGACAAAAGGCTATACTCCGGAGAAAGCTATGAGAGTTATTCTGCCCATAGGCGCACAGAGCGCAAGCGTAAAAGCCGATACCTCCTCTTATTCCTATATGACCGCCAAGTATATGATCAGAATACAGCCCAAGGGGTGGTCTGCGAGCGGTATGGACGAAACCTCTTTGGTATCTGTTTATCCGGGTGTTACATTTAAAATAACCAAGGAAGATTTTGATACAAATTATATAAGCCTTTCAAGGTATTTTAAGAATATAGACGGTACGGGAAACTCATGCACCTTTACCAAAGAAGAAATAGCCGCAGTGAAATAATACGAGGTTAGACGATATGAAAAAAAGATTTAAGCGCCTTCTGAATAAAAAAGGCTTAACCTTAGTAGAAATTCTCGTTGTGCTTGTGGTTTCGTCTATTCTTATCGGAATAGCTATGGGAATGCTTATGCCGGTTAAGAATCTGATGAACTCCTTAAAAGGAAACGCTCATCTTGACGCAGTATGCGATACTGCCAACGAGTACATAAGGGGCAGGCTTCAAAATGCCGTTTCCGTAAAAATGATGAAGGGCGAAACAGACGACGATATAAACAGTATCGGGATAGAGGCACAGGCTTATCTTGACGCAGCAGGCAGCACTACCAAATTAAAGGCGTTGGCGGTTCTCGGCACTCCCGACCCCAATGACAGCACTGTAACGCTGTATCAATTGTACGATTTCGGCACTATTGTCAACGGCGGAACTGCTTCTCCGACAGACCCTGTTGTTCAAATCTCGGAATTAAAGGGTTACATCAAGAATCCGCAAACGGCACAAGTGAATTACGGAGCATTCAGAACCCATTTCTATGAGAACGCAAGCTATTCGGTAACATTCAGCTGGGGCGATACTCACGAAGCGGAGGTTACCAAGGAGGACGGAACAGCTGACACTCCTATTACCGTAACGGATTGGCTTAAGGTGACAAGCACCTGCTTTAAAAACGGAGAACAGACTAATCAGGAGCGCAACCTTTCCTTTAAGATTTTCGGCGGAAGCGTTCAGTTCGATGACGGAAAAGCGGGAGACGGAAGCGGCGCTATGGTTATTCTTTACACCGTTAAGGACATTGACGCCATTTTGACGGCAACGCCGTAAGTAGGATTTTAAAAGCCTTTTCGGGGAAAGCTGACCGCCTTGGAACAGCAATAAAAAACAAACGGGGGACATCTCCCCCGTTTGAAAATTATTTTTATTAACTTTATCGTATTAACCCAACATAAGCCTCAATTATGTCCCGTCCCCAAAGCAGTCCCGCTGCAATTCCCACCGAAAGAAAGGGACCGAACACTATAAGGTTCTGCTTGGTCAGCGCCTTGATAATAATTCCTGCTATTGCTCCTAAGATTATGCCTATCATTGCGGCGGGGACTATGCTCCAGCCTAACAGGAGCCCGGCGGCAGCCATTAACTGCACATCTCCGCCTCCCATTGCACCCAAAAAACATAAAACCGCAAACGGAACAGCTATTATTGCCGCGCCGATGAGGTGCTCGTACCACGGCATATCGGCAGTAAAGAAGGACGTCAGACCGAGGACAGCAATTATTATCGAGCAGGTATAGGGAATTTCCTTTCGGTCAATATCCCAGAGGCTCAGAACGATAAGTACGGGAAAAAGAACAAGAGCGTATATAAGCTTTATGTCCGCTCCGATTGCAAGAAATGCGGCAAGGTAGGAGAGGGCGGTTATAAGCTCCACTATCATGTATCGGGAGGATATTCTTTCCTTGCAGAAGCGGCAGCGCCCCCTGAGGAAAATCCAGCTGAATATGGGGATAAGGTCACGGTTCAGAATTTGTTTCCCGCAGGTTGTGCAATGCGAGCGCCCCTTTACCAATGATTCCTTAATCGGCACTCGGTACGCCACAACGTTTAAAAAGCTTCCAATCACGCTGCCCAAAAGGAAAAAAAGGACGGCGGATATTACGTTAAGTAACTGATACATTAAAAATGCTCCTTGTTTAATAATATTATCATTGTAACACGTTTTAGTAAATATTTCAAGTGCAGCGGGCGGCGCTTCACTGTACTAATACCATTAGGAAAGGTCGGGATTTTTAAGTGGCAGTAAAAAGTGTGCCGATAGGGCAGTTGTTGGTTGACTCCGGCTATATTACGGACGCACAGCTAAATGACGCATTGGCAAGGCAAAAAACCGAATTTAACGGCGAGAAGATAGGCGAGATTTTGCTAAAGTTAGGCTATGTCAGCGAAACGCAGGTAGTTCATGCGCTTTCCGCAAGACTTAAGGTGCCGTATATCGACTTGGTAACGTCTAAAATCGACATTGACGCCGTTAAAAAGATACCTGAGGAGGTAGCCCGAAAGCATAACGTTATCGGCTATAAGACACAGGGCGGGCGGCTATATGTGGCGACCAACGACCCGGTAAACTTTATCATCTTCGAGGAACTGAAAATCACGGCGGGAATGGAAATCTACCCCATGCTCGCCACAAAATCGGCGATAACCGACGCAATCGACCGTGCCTACTCCCAGAATACCGCCAGCGACATTATGAACGACATCAATAAAGAGTATGACGCTAACCAGGCGCTTATGCAGGCGGAATTGGAAAACTCGGAGGAACGTATCGACAACGCCCCCGTAGTAAAGCTTGTAAATACTCTTGTTGAGAACGCCTACAGAAAAACAGCTTCGGATATTCATATCGAACCGTTTAAGACTAAAACAAGAATACGTTTCCGTATCGACGGCGAATTGGTTGAGCAGATGTCGGTGAAGGCTAACGTTCATAACGCTCTTGTTACCCGTATCAAGATTCTTGCGGGAATGAACATCGCCGAAAAGAGAATACCTCTCGACGGACGTTACGGTGTGCTTATCGACGGGGTTACACAGGATCTTCGTGTCAGCTCCATTCCCACCGTTTACGGCGAAAAGGTGGTTATCCGTCTTCTGGCTACCGGCGACGAGAAGGCGAGAAAAATCACCGACCTGGGTATGACGGATTACAACTATGAGATGTTCAGCAGCATTCTCCGCTGTCCTCACGGGGTGCTCCTTGTAACAGGTCCTACCGGTTCGGGTAAGTCAACCACCCTTTATGCAGCGCTGGGTGAGCTTTCAAAGCCTAACGTTAATATAGTAACGGTTGAAGACCCTGTGGAAAAGAAAATGGACGGCATAAATCAGGTTCAGATAAACGACAAAGCGGGCATGACCTTCGCGGCTGCCTTGCGTTCCATACTCCGTCAGGACCCCGATGTAATAATGCTCGGTGAGATTCGTGACGGCGAGACGGCGGACATCGCCATTCGTGCGGCTATCACGGGACACTTAGTGCTTTCCACTCTGCATACCAACGATGCGGCGGGCACTATTATGCGTCTTGTGGATATGGGGGTTGCGCCTTATATGGTTGCTACATCGCTTATCGGCGTTGTGGCACAGCGTCTTGTTAAGCTGCTCTGCCCTGCCTGCAAGGAAAAAATTATACTGAACGAGCCTGCCGACCTGCGGCTTATCGGAAAGACCGAGAGAACCGCCGTTTATGCGCCCAGATTAGGCGGCTGCCGCGAATGCCATGGAACGGGCTACAAGGGACGTACCGCTATTCATGAAATTATTGTCAGCAGCAACGATATTAAGGAGCTTATATCGAAAAACGCCACCGCCGAGGAGATAAGCAACAGAGCAAGGCACAACGGCACAAGGCTTTTGAGAGAAAACGTGGCGGAAATGGTGCTTGCGGGGACTACCTCGTTAGACGAGCTGGTTAAGGCAACATACAGCGTATAATAAAAAATTTATGAGAAAGGGCAATAACAATTATGGCGATTGATATTAACGAAATACTTGACGAGGCAAGAGCTATCAAGGCTTCCGACGTTCACTTCACAGTTGGCTTGCCGCCTATAGTGCGTATTAACGGCGACATCAAGAAGTTCGCAAAATATCCCGATATGACCGAGCCGCTTATAGTCAGCATTATCAACCAAATTACCACCGTTAAGCACAAGCAGATTATTCAGCAGGGCTTGGACGCCGACTTTTCCTATGTTTCCGTTTCGGGACAGCGGCACAGAGTAAACGTATACCGTCAGAGAGGTTATCACGCTGTTGCGCTTCGTTTATTGCTGAACGAGATACCCACCTTAAGGGATTTGGGATTGCCTGCGCTGTTGGGCGACTTTGCCCTTCGTCCCAGAGGAATGGTTTTGGTAACAGGGCCTACCGGCTCGGGCAAGTCCACTACCCTTGCGGCTATGATAGATTATATCAATCGCCAGCGCAACTGCCATATTATCACAATCGAGGACCCTATCGAATATGTTCATAATCATAAGCAGTCTATGATCACTCAGCGGGAGGTAAACGTAGACGTTGAGAGCTTCTCAAAGGCGCTCCGTTCATCACTCCGTGAGGACCCGGACGTAATACTGGTAGGAGAAATGCGTGACTTCGAGACGATAAACGCGGCGGTAACCGCCGCCGAAACCGGACACCTTGTGCTTTCAACACTGCACACCACCGGCGCAGCGGAAACCCTCGACCGTATCGTTGACGTTTACCCCGCTCACTCACAAAATCAGATTCGCTCCCAGCTCAGTAACGTTTTGGTGGGCATTGTGTCTCAAACCTTGGTGCCTACTATTGACAGGAAGGGAAGGCTTGCGGCTTTAGAGCTGCTGAAAGCCACCGACGCGGTTTCGGCGCTTATTCGTGAGGGCAAGATATTCCAGATACCCAACTCCATTGCAACGGGAAAAGCGGAGGGAATGTTCACATTGGATCAGCACCTTGCACAATTGGTAAGAAACGGAAAGATTTCCGAGGAGACCGCAAGAACACGCTGTCACGACAGAAAAGACTTTGACCAGTATCTTGCTTCAAGGTAAAAATGGGGAAAGATTAAGAAAAAAATTCTAAAGTTTTACAGATTTATTCCCCCTATACAAAAGTGAAACCGAATTTTTTAACAAATTCAACAAAATGTATAAATTAACTAAAAAATCTCCACAACGGGGGTTGAAATTATATTATTGTTATGATATAATGATAGTGCAGTAAAATGCAATGCTTGTAGGAGAGCATAACCATTTTAAAACTTTATAGGAGGGCTTAAAAGCTATGTTAAACAGAATAAGGAAGATGAGGGAGAAAAAAGGCTTCACCCTCGTTGAGTTGATTGTAGTTATCGCAATCATCGCAATTTTGACCGCAGTAATCGTGCCTTTGGTTGGTAGATACGCAGCTCAGGCTACATATTCTACATTGCAAGAAGCAGCTAAAACTGTATCCAACAGTTCAGCTACAGCTATTGCCGACGCAACTATGATGGGTACTGTTATTCCTGACGCAACCTTTACAGGAACTAAGGCTTCTGGAACACTTACCTTAACCGGTGCACCAACTAACGGTGATTTTGATGATAAGTTGATAGCTGCATTGCAGGAGGCACTTCCTAACGGAGCAGCATTCCAAGTTGAAATATCAGGCAATACGGTTGCAGGAGTTCGTTACTCAACAACTTTGTCAGAAAGTGATTTAACAGATGCAGCCGCTACAATTGCTGCAAACACTGACTTTACTGAAGCCTATGATATTACGGTCAATGGCGGAACATCACCTGTTGGTCTTGCCGGCAATCAGATTCCCTAATTAAATCATTAAAATTCAAATCCTAAAAACACGAATTTTACCCCGCTCCCAAAGGGCGGGGTAAAATTGCAAGGAGGATAAAGCAATATGAAAAAGCTTCTGAAAAAACAAGGCTTTACCTTAGTGGAGCTGATAGTCGTAATCGCTATTATGGCTATTCTGCTTGCGGCAGTAATACCATTGCTTACCACAAAAAGCTCTTTTCAGCAGGAAGCAAGAGAAAACGCAAGAGCTTTCTACTCAAATGTTCAGGAGCTTATGATAGACGAGAAGTTAGCGGGGACGAAGCTCAACGTATCAACGAGCACGGTAAACAGCCCTTACACTCTCATCTATGCCCAAGTTACTACTCCTCATACCACAACCCTTGCCGAAACTCAAGTGAGTATAGCTTATGCTAACAGCTCAGCGGATTTTAAATCGACAGCGTTAGGCGAAACCAACAGCGTTGACGATTCAAACAATAAGGATTTCTTGGAGTTTGAAAATTCTCTTGGCAAGCTTTTGAGTGCAAGTGAGGATCCGGGATTTTATTATGCGGTAGTTGACGACAAGTACAGGGTAGTTTATACATACTATTCGCGCTATGTCGACTTTGACGCTCTTAAATCCGCAAGTACCTTCAGCGATGATTTTATGGTTGAGGCAGGTCCCGACGGAACAAACTATTTAGGCGCATATCCCTTCTCGATAGGAACGTCAGGCAAAAACGTATTGCCAGAAGCTTCCACGGTCGAGGCTCACGCCTGATAAACAATTAAGAAATACCCTTCAAAACAAATTTGTTTTGAAGGGTATTTCTTATATTAAAATGTAACCGATTAAGTTTTCAGCAGTTCTTCTATAGTAATCCTTAGCGGACGCTTCATCACGAATAGCCTTTTCACGAAGTCTTGCTATCTCCCGCATTTCCTCATCTGCGCTCATTTGATGAAGAATTACTACTGTGTTTTTCGGCATAGTTAATTCCTCTTAATTATTTAGCAGTTCTTGAATTTGTGCTTCCGATATGCCCATTTCACGGAGCTTGGCGGTCATTTTTTCTCTTTCCTCCGCTCTGCCCTTTGCAATACCCTCTGCCAATCCCAGCTCCTTACCCTCTGCCAAAGCGGTTCTTCTATAGTAATCCTTAGCGGACGCTTCATCACGAATAGCCTTTTCACGAAGTCTTGCTATCTCCCGCATTTCCTCATCTGCGCTCATTTGATGAAGAATTACTACTGTGTTTTTCGGCATAGTTAATTCCTCTTAATTATTTAGCAGTTCTTGAATTTGTGCTTCCGATAT
>CAYMFX010000022.1:0-24785 GCA_964389845.1 uncultured Ruminiclostridium sp. | reverse complement strand
CGTTTGTGCTGATGATTTCCGCCTTTGTTCCCCTTCCGGGAGCATTGGGCGCTGCCGAAGGGAGCTATGTGCTGTTCTTTAAGGGAATTTTTGGCAGCTACGTGCATTTGTCCACCGTTATCTGGAGATTCCTGACCTTCTACCTTTCGATTATTGCGGGAATGGCAACAACCCTGCTGGTAAGCAGAAGGAAGGATATAAGCAGCGAGCCCTTGCCCGAAAAGCTTGATTAGCCAATATAGGAGCACAGCAAAAATGAACTTTAACAATGCGGAATTTCTCACTTCCTACGGAAAATACAGCCAGATTCCCGATTCGGACCGTCCGGAGATAGCCTTTGCAGGGCGCTCCAACGTGGGAAAATCCTCTCTCATTAACAAGGTCTTTAACAGAAAATCCCTTGCAAGAGTAAGTGCCACCCCCGGAAAGACTGTAACCATTAATTTTTACGGGGTAGGGAATATTCACATTGCGGATTTGCCGGGCTACGGCTACGCAAAGGTGTCCAAAACGGAAAAGCAGCGCTGGGCAGGGCTTATCGAGGGGTATTTGCAGGCGGACAGGGAGCTTGATTTGGTGTTTCAGCTTGTGGATTTCAGGCACCCGCCCACTGCCGATGATATAATGATGATAAATTTTCTTATCGATAATGAGATACCGTTTGTAATTGCGCTTACAAAATCGGATAAGCTTAAGCCCACGCAGAGGAAGGAGCGGCTTGCGGCATTGCAGAATGAGATTCCCTGCGCCGACCAAATAACAATGATAGTGACGTCGGCTGAGACGGGGGAGGGGATTGAGGAGATAAGGGCTATAATTGAAGAGGTCAATGACAATTGACAATGCAATGACAATTGTCAATGTAAAATAGACAATGGACAATTGCGGTATCGCCTGCGGCGATGATTTTGATTTTTTGCTGTGAGAAGCTTTCACTTTTCTGCAATGCCCAAAATACCAACGCAATTGCGCTTTTAAGAGACTTTGCAGAGGTCATAGTATCTTTTTATTACTTGAGCTTGTAACGTGCCATAGCGGGCGTTTTTGAAGGCTTATCGCTGATGTGATTTAGGACAGGAAATCTTTTATCCTGTCTTTTTCTTTTTTCAGCGTATCTAAACCGCTGTCGTAAAGCTTAACTAATTTCTTCGGGTCTCTTTCGGTTCTTCCTATTCCAAAGGTATCCTGTGGGGCAAGGATAAGCGCTTTGCCCTGCTGTTCGTATTCCGTCAGCTTTTCAATGTCCTTATTGTAACGCTCAGGACGTGTGAGAAAGGCGGAGACAAATTCGGGATACTTTCCGTAAGCCGCCTTCACAAGAAATGTTGCCGCCTCCTTGCCCTTAACATATCCCAAAGGACGGGTAAGCACGGCGATTATCTTGTCACAGCCGTCCGAAAAGGCTCTTTCAAAGGGAATGGAATCGCTTATACCGCCGTCCATGTATTTTACGCCGTCAATTTCAACGGGCTGAAACAAAAGCGGAAGAGCGCAGGAGGCTCTGAGAAGCATAAAACGCTTGTCCTTCGGCATTTCCGGATAACAGGGCTTTCCGTTGTCAAGACGTGTCGCCACTGCCTTGCATAGTGTTTTTCTGCCGTCAAATTCGGAATAATCAAAGGGTATGAGCTTGTTCGGTATCTCGTCAAAGACAAAATCCAAGTTGTAGTAGGAGCGGTTTTTTCGGTTAAGCAGATGTCTTGCCCCCATATACCGTTTGTCCCATTCGTATTTCATCAGAATTTCGTAATTTCTTTTGTACTGCCTTGAAACATAGCTTACCCCAAAGGCTATGCCCGCCGAAACGCCGATAACATAATCCGCATACAAATTTTCTTCAATCAGTCCGTCCAACACTCCGCAGGTGAAATAAGTACGGCTGGCGCCGCCCTCCAATACAAGTCCCCATTTCATTGAAGCCCGGTGTCTCCTTTCAATTTTTGTATTACGGGATTAATAATAGCATATTTTAATGTGATTTGCAATTCTGTAATTTTAGAACATTGTAAACCGTGTAAACTGTACTTTTTTTGTTGCAAAATCTTTCTGTTTGTGTTATACTGTAATATGTATTGGAATAAAATTTAATCGTAAACTGTCAAAAATCGTTTTAGTAAAGCAGTTTTACATATACTGCTTGTTTTTTGCAATATACGAAAGGAAAAAATTATGTGCGGAATAGTAGGATATGTAGGCGACAGAGCCTGTGAGAAAATATTGGTAAAAGCCCTTAAAAACTTGGAGTACAGAGGCTATGATTCTGCGGGAATAGCCGTTTTTGAAGGCGACAAGCTGAAAACCGTCAAGTCAAAGGGGTCTATAGACGTTGGTCTTATACCTAAGCTTGAAGAAACTGATGCTTTAAGGGCAACGGCGGGAATAGGACATACCCGCTGGGCTACCCACGGCGAACCCTCTGACATAAACGCCCATCCGCAGGGCAACGCAAGAATCAGCATAGTACACAACGGAATTATCGAGAACTACCGCAAAATAAAAGCGTTTTTACAGGGCAAGGGCTATTCCTTTGAAAGCAGCACCGACACCGAAACGGTGGCTAAGCTCCTTGACTATAACTACAACGGAAACCCCGTCGAAACAATAGCCGCCACAGTGGCGCAGCTTGAGGGAGCCTATTCATTGGGAATAATTTTCCGTGAGCATAAAAATACCCTTTTCGCAGTAAGGAAGGAAGCGCCCCTTATTGTGGGAATAGGGAAGGGCGAAATGTACATTGCCTCGGATATGACCGCAATTTTGGAGTACACAAAGGAATACTACCTTCCCGAGGGCGGCGAGATCGCACAGGTGGATAAAAACGGCGCAATCTTTTATGATATTCACGGCAACGTTATCGAAAAGGAAGTCAACGTTGCGGAATGGGACGTTACCGCCGCTCAAAAGGGCGGGTATGAGCATTTTATGCTTAAGGAGATACACGAACAGCCCGCCGCTCTGAAAAACACCCTTACCCCCCGTATATCCGACGGTATTCCTTCCTTTGACGAGTGCGGTCTTACCGACGATATGCTGAGAAATTACAAAAATATTTTCATTGTTGGCTGCGGCTCGGCAATGCACGCCGGAATGGTTGGGAAGTACGTTATCGAGGATATTGCCAGAGTTCCGGTAGTAGTGGACATTGCCTCCGAATTTAAATACAGAAAGCCGCTTATTACAAAAGACGACCTGCTTATAATAATCTCACAGTCGGGAGAGACCGCCGATACCCTTTCCGCCTTAAAATTGGGCAATGAGATAGGTGCGGACACATTGGCGGCGGTAAACGTCGCCGGAAGCTCTATCGACCGTGAGGCAAAGATGTCGGTAAAGACGCTGGCGGGTCCCGAAATAAGCGTCTGCTCAACCAAAGCCTATATGGTGCAGTGCGCCTTTATGTATATGTTCGCTCTGCGTCTCGCCTATGCAAGGGGTAAAATCGACAGAGCAAGGTGCGCCGGATACACCGAAAAGCTTCTTGAGATTCCCGAGCTTATTCAGGAATGTATAAACCGCAAGGAGCAGTATCAGAAGGTGGCTTCAAAGCTGATGAACGCCTCCAGTCTGCTCTATATAGGCAGAGGCTTAGACTACGCCCTCAGCATGGAGGGCAGCCTGAAGCTTAAAGAAATAAGCTATATCCATTCCGAAAGCTATGCGGGAGGAGAGCTTAAGCACGGGACAATTTCTCTTATCGACGAGGATATGCCCGTAATTGCCGTGGCGACTCAAACCAACCTTTACCCCAAAACCGCCAGCAATGTGGAGCAGGTAAAGTCAAGAGGTGCGAAAACAATTGTGGTAGTCCGCGACAGCGCCGATGTTAATCCCAACATTGCCGATTACATTATTCGTCTGCCCGAAACCGACGATTTGCTTATGCCGCTTGTAACCGCCGTTCCCTTGCAGCTTTTGGCGTATTACACCGCCCTTGACAGACAATGCTCAATAGATAAGCCGAGAAATTTAGCTAAATCGGTAACGGTTGAATAATTAGTCAGTTTAACGAGGTTTATATGGAAACAGAAAAATTGCCCGTATCCGTCTGGGAACGTCTTAAAACTGCCGACAAGCCTATTGTTATGTACGGAATGGGCGACGGAGCAGAAAAAATAATGACGGTCATGAACAGCTTGGGAATAAAGCCTGCGGAGTTTATGGCAAGCGATGAGTTCGTAAGAGGTCACAGCTTTTTAGGCTACCGGGTGCGGAAGCTTTCCGAAATAGAACAGCTCTATGAGGATTTCATCATTGTGGTATGCTTCGGCAGCAGGCTTCCCGATGTAATGGACAGAATATACGCCCTTGCAAAGAAGCACGAGCTGTATGCCCCCGATGTGCCGGTAATTGCAGAGAATAGCGAGAATGGCGAGAATGGCGGGGTGCCGATATTCGACGGCAAATACATGAATGAAAACAAGGATAAGCTTCATAAGCTGAGAAGCCTGCTTTCCGACAACAAATCAAAGGAAGCCTTAGACAGCCTTATACAGTACAGGATTTCGGGAGATATAGCTTATTTGAAGCAATGCGAAACTCCCGAGGAGGAAGCAATCGGGCTTTTGAAAATAGGCTTTAACGAAACCTATGTTGACTTGGGAGCGTATAACGGGGACACGGTGGAAAAGTTTTTGAAGCTTACGGGAAAAAGCTTTGCCGAGATTTATGCGGTAGAGCCGGATTACCGCAATTTTTCCCGAATGGTAAGAAGAAATTACGCCTTGGGCAGAGGGATATTTCACCCTGTAAACGCCGCCGCCTGGAGCGAAAACACAATGCTTAATTTCCGCAAAAGCGGAGGCAGAAACAGCTCGGTCTGCAACGCCTACGGAAGAGGACCTGTGGTAAGGGTTCAAGGGATTTCGGTAGACAGTATGCTGAAGGATAAGATACCCACCTTGATAAAAATAGACGTGGAGGGCTGTGAAAGGGAGGCGCTTGAGGGAGCGGCAGGAGTAATTGCCAAGCATAAGCCGAGAATTATTTTGTCGCTGTATCACAGAAGAGAGGATCTTTTCGAGCTGCCCTTAAAAATAAAGGAAATTAATCCCGGCTACAAGCTGTATTTAAGGCATCACCCCTATATTCCCGCTTGGGATACCAATCTTTACTGTGTATAACGTATAACTGTACCGAGGAGATGTAAGGCATATGAAAAAAATTACAATTATTCTGTTAATAATCCTTGTCTTGGGCATAATGGCGGGAGTTTTGTATTTTGCGTATTCTACCGGCGAATTGACATATGTAGGCGATTACCGGGAGACAAAGAGCTCCTCCTATTCCTCGTCAATGGTGGCAAAGAGGCTCTACAGCTCAAATATTGACGAAGAAAAAATGGAAGAGCTTTCAAACAGCCTCATAACCACTGCCTTTACCGAGGAGGAGCTGTTGGAAGCGGCGCTTAAAAGCGGAAAACCCGAATTTTATCCCTGGTTTTCATTTCAGGTAAGCAAAAAAGCCGAGGATAATCAGCTTTATTTGGAAGGCAGAATGGGACAGACGCTTTTTGACGAACAGGTTTCCTCACGATTTGCCGCCACTAACATTCAAATGGAAATGACCGTCGAAAATGCGGCTGTCAATTCCGAGAAATCCGTAGTATACGGCGCAAAAAACTTTGACACCGAGCTTCATAAAATTACCCCGATAGTTGCGGAGGACGGCAGCAGCCTTGCCGCTCAATTAAACGATATGGGGGCGTTTGACCTTGTATTAAACGGAACCTCGGGGACGATAATGGTTCAGTACACCTATGATATTATCCCCACCGACGGACTATTCAACAAGATAGTTTTAGAGGATCAGCTTATTCAAATTTACATAACCGTAACCACCGCCGACGACGGAACACTTTCCGCAAGCTATGAGATAGTTGAAGCCTCTCAGGTCAGCGACCTGTATTAATTTTTATGAGCGCTCTGAACGATAAAGTCCAAAAAGAAAAAAGAGGGCGTTTTGCCCTCAAATAATACTATTTGTTAAAGTCAAATTCTTCAACACCCAAATCGGTTATTTTAACTCTTCCAAAGCAAATGTCGACAAGCTTATCCTTAAAATCCTTCGCACTGTCATTATCAAGGCATAACTCTATTCCCACATCGGCAGTGAAATCCTCCTTTTGAGTTCTCACGTCAAACTCGGAAAACAACGCCCCTAACTTTCCGTAAAGGGAATAATCCACACGGATCATAATCCGTGCCGCAAGCCGCATTTCCTTTATTCCTGCTGCGTCTACGGCTATCTTGACCCCGTTGGAATAAGCTCGTACAAGTCCGCCTGCACCCAAAAGTATTCCGCCGAAATACCTTGTGACCACACAGCACACATCGGTAAGTCCTTCCTTGTTCAGAACCTCAAGCATAGGCGCGCCCGCCGTTCCTCCCGGTTCTCCGTCGTCGCTGTGGCGGCAGATGTTGTTGTCCCTCAGTATATATGCGTAACAATTATGGGAAGCCCTGCGGTGCAGTCTTCGTATCTCTCCGATAAAGTCGAGAGCCTCCTCCTCGGTGGTGCAGGGCTTAATATATCCTATAAACTCGGACTTCTTTTCAATAAAGGAAGCAGAAGCCGATTTTGCAGCGGTTTTGTACCCCTTCATTCTTTTATTTCCGAATCTTCTGTCGGCGGATACTGTATAGATCTTAAGGTCATTGAAGACGCTGTTCTTGAAACAGTATAAATCATTGACTTGCTGGGTTCGGGAATTGCGTTCTCTCCCACGCCCATAATAGGCGGCATATATTCTACCACAAGGGTGAAGGTATCGCCTACGCTGCTGATTTTGCTTACACGGGGCCAGTAGGTGCTGTTATAAGCGTTGAGGGGAACCTTATATGATTTTGTGCTCGAGCTGTACTCAAATATGGTGGCGCCGGAATTGACAGTCTGATGCTCGACGTTCACTCCGTATCCGAACAATGCCGATGCCGCACTTTCCACATCTATTTCCGAAACCGTCATATTGGAGCTGTCGCTTTCATACTTGTCGGTATTGCCGCTTAAAATGATTCTCCATATTGATGCGCTGATAACCACTGAGGAAGGAACATTCTCCGCCGAGTCAAAGGCTGGCGAGTCTATAAGAGCCATAGGCTTTAAAAACTCCGCAAATTCGTTTTTTAGAGAGGTCTGATTTAAAATATCCCTTGTGGTGCCGACAATGAACTGCACTGTGGATACCAGTCCCACAATTGCTAACAGAATAATAATCACGCCTGCGGCAAAAAAGGTTCTCCTGTTTTTCATCATAGGAGCGGCAGGGTCAAAGGCAGCCGTTTCCGAAAGCTCCTCGGCGCTGTCCTCTAAAGCCTCTTCCACTTCGTCGACGCTTCCCGCAAGAGAATCAAGTATCTTACCCTTGCCCTCCTCCTGCTTCTCCTCCCTTTGAAGTCTGTCCTTTTCCCTTGTCTCTGTCTCCTCAAGCTGTGAGGTTTCCTTCGTCCTTGAATTTTTCTTCATCTTCGATATATTCTCCTCGTAACTTCAGCGTATCTGTCCGTTTCCGTTTATCAGATACTTATAGGTTGTCATTTCCTCTAATCCCATAGGACCTCTTGCGTGAAGCTTCTGCGTGCTTATGCCTATCTCTGCGCCTAAGCCGAATTCGCCGCCGTCGGTAAAGCGGGTGGAAGCGTTTACATACACTGCCGCTGCGTCGACTTCTCTTTGAAACTTTTCCGCCGCAGACAGCTCCGAGGTCACTATACATTCGCTGTGCTTTGTGCCGTACTCGTTGATAAAGGCTATAGCTTCGTCAATGTTATCTACCGTCTTTACCGAAATCATATAATCCAAAAATTCTGTCCTGTAATCCTCTTCGGTGGCTTCTCTTTCGGTCTCGATATATTTAGCAGTGACAGTGTCGCCTGCTATTCTGACCTTGTTTCCCCACTTTTCCCTTAGCGCTTTAAAAAATCTCTCCGCAATATCCTTATGCACAAGGATATTTTCTATCGCATTGCACACCGACGGTCTTTGCGTCTTTCCGTTATCTACAATGCTTACCGCCATAGCAACATCAGCCGACCTGTCGACATAAACCGAACAGTTGCCCTCGCCTGTCTGTATTACGGGTATGGAGGCATTCTCCATTACGTTATGAATAAGTCCGTGTCCTCCTCTGGGGATAAGCACGTCAATATATTTGTTAAGCCTTATCAGTCGGTTCACCGATTCTCTGGAGGTGTTTTCCACAAGGGACACGATGTTTTCATCAAGTCCCGCTTCCTTTACTGCACCCCGCATAATCATAACAAGCCGCTTGTTGCTGTTGACAGCGTCGCTGCCGCCCCGAAGTATGGACACATTCCCGGATTTGATGCAAAGTGCCGCTGCGTCAACGGTAACATTGGGACGCGACTCAAAAATAATGCCCACAACTCCTAAAGGAACGCTTTTCTTCACAATGCGAAGCCCATTGGGAAGCTCTCTGCCTCCCAGTATTCTGCCTACCGGATCGGGAAGAGAGATAATTTTCCTCACTCCCTCAGCCATTCCCTCGATGCGCTTTTTGTCGAGCCTTAGCCTGTCCTGCATCGCCTCCGACATTCCGTCGGCGGCAGCCTTTTCCAAATCCTTTTGATTTTCCCTTATTATATCCTCGGCATTCTCAATAAGTCCCTCGGCGATTTTCTCCAAGGCTGTGTTCTTAGCCTGCTGAGAAATTCCCCTTATGGAAGCCTCCGCCTTCTTAGCGGCAATTCCTAACCTCTCCAGCTCTTCACTGATGCTTATATTGTTCATACCTATTATCCCTTTCCAAAGCAATCAAGCCTGCTGTCCTCCGCTCATATTAAACAGTGTGCAAACCGCTTTATTGTCAAACAAATCATAAAGTATTTCGGGATTGTCCCCCTTGATAATAACGGTGGGTATTCCTCCCTCGGCGGCTATCTTTGCCGCTTCAAGCTTAGTGAGCATACCGCCGCTGGCAAGCTCGCTGCCCTTTTCTCCCGCCGCAGCAATCATGGAATCGGTGAGCTTGTGTACAACGGGTATCAGCTTAGCGTCAGGCTCGGCGGGATTTTTATCGTACAAACCCTCCACATCTGTAAGTATAACAAGCAAATCGGCGCCGCAAACCTCCGCCGTAAGCGCAGAAAGGGTATCGTTCTCGTCGAAGTCCAATTGCTCGATAGAAACGCTGTCGTTAGCGTTTACAATGGGTATTATGCCCATTGACAGCAGGGTGTGCATGGTGTTGAATATATTTTCACGGCGGATTTTGTTGCTGAACACATCTCTTGTGGCAAGTATCTGGGCAACATTGTGGTTGTACCTTGAAAATTCGGAGCGGTAAAAGCTCATAAGCTGGCTTTGTCCCACAGCGGCGCAGGCTTGTTTTGTCGGCATATCGGCAGGTCTCGTCCTCAGCCCTATGCTTCCTACGCCGACGCCCACTGCTCCCGAGGAAACCAAAATTATATCGTGTCCCGCATTCTTTAAATCGCTCAGCACCTCTACCATTTTCTTGACACGCCGAACGTTTATATTTCCCGTTTTATAAGTCAAGGTAGAGGTTCCCACCTTAACCGCAACTCTCTTGCATTTGGAAAAGTCGAAATTTTTCATAGCTTACCTTCTTAATAATTATCTTATAAAGTATAGCATAACATAATTCAAAAATCAAGTGGCACACCGCAAACAAAAATCACTCCACCGAAATACACTTTCCCAAAGAAAAGCTGAACAGCACCTTCTCCTTAACCCTCATTCCCGTCATCTCTTCAAGCGCCTGTGCGTATATTCCAAGCTGTCCCCGATACTCGTCGGCAAGCCTTTCCGCGGTGATATTCCGATTGGTCTTGTAATCCACAAGAACTATCTCTCCGTTCTCCACAAAGAACATATCCGCAATGCCCTGAATAAAGGACAAATCCTCTTGACTGACATTTTCGCCGCCGATAAGATTAACTGTGGTAAAGACGGGAAACTCTCTGTAGACCTCGTCTGCGTTAGCCGCCCTTCTCGACAATGGGCTGTCGAGAAAGCTTTGTATCTCGGAAGACTCTACCGCATTGCGCTCGTCTTCGGTAACGGCTCTGTTTTCTAAAAGCCTGCTAAGCTCCCTTTCCGCATTATCCGAGGAAAAATCAATAAGCTGCATAACCTTGTGATAAATATCGCCCCGCTCCTTTGGCGTAAGAGGGCGCCCCTTTTTCATAAATACCGGCAAGCCCATATAAAATGCAGCGCTTACATCGGTGCTTTCTCCGTCGGAGCTGTCCATACCCTCGGCGTTTATTCCGATTGCTGTTGCCGTAAGCTTAGCCGGCGTTATCACCGCTTTTTCATACGGATATTTAAATGCAATGCGCCGTCTTATCTCGTCCTTGTCTATATCAATTCCGATTGCGCCTTGTGAGCTTTCCGAAACCTGTACCGATATTATTTCATTGGCGCTTATTCTTTGTACACAGAACGAATCGGGATTAGCGGCAATGCGGGAACAAATAAATTTTAAATAGCTGCCCTTAAAGCCGAGAGAGTCCAATTCATCGTCACCCTCTTCCGCATTCTTTTTGGAGAGAGCATAATTTGCGGTCACAATAAGCTTTTGTTCGGCTCTTGTCATAGCAACATAGAGAAGCCTAAGCTGTTCGCCCAACGCCTTGTCCCTGTTGCTTTCCTCCAGTGCGGAATGTGATGCAGTGTTGCTCCTTACGGATAGAGTGAAATCGTTCAGCATTATGCCAACGCCCTTGTCCTTGTCAAAAATAAAGCTTTGCGAAGCGTCTTTTTTGCTTGGAAGAGAATTAACTCCGCAGATGAACACTATCGGAAATTGAAGTCCCTTAGAAGCATGAGCGGTCATAAGCTTAACGGAAATTTCCTCCTGCTCCTTGACCTGAGCCTGCGGCATTTCTAACTTTTTTCTGCTTATATTTTTCATCACCGCCAAAAATTCGGAGGGTCTCGGATAACTTCTTGCGTAATAAAGCAAAAGACGGAGGTTTTCAAGTCTCTCCCTGCCCCTTCTTCCCACGCTCATTATAACGGGCAAATCGGTGACCGCAAATATTTCGCTCATCAGCTCATGGGAAAGAGAATTGACGGCTTTTTTCCTGAACAGCCTCATATCGGCAAGAAAACGGTTTATCTTTTCCTTAAGCTCATCTGCAGCATTGCCGTACCCGCCCTCTGCTATCTTGGACAGAGAACCGTAAAGGGAGATTTTTTCCGATTCATTCGGCAGACTGTTTCCTATAAGCTTGATATTCGCCATATCCTCGGCGGAGAAGCAATAAACAGGAGACATAAGCGCCGCCGTCACCGACGTATCGTCGCCGGGTCTTAACACCGCCGACAACAATGCCAAAGCAAGCTCGGTTTCAATAAGGCTTGTAAAGGCTTTGTCGCCCTTGGAGACGCAGGGAATGCCTCTGTCCTCCAAAATCTTCCTGACGGCGGCAACGGTAGAGTTTGTCCTTGCAAGAACCGCAAAATCTCCGTAGGAGCAAGGTCTGATTTTATCACCCTCATTTACCTTATATCCGCTTTGCACCATTTCTATAATTCTGTTGGCAATGTGAACGGCTTCAAGCTCTATGCCGCTTTGACCTGTTCCTCTCTCATAGCTGATAATGTCAAGCTCGGACTCATTGTCGCCGCAAGCGGCAATGCCCCTTCCCGCCTTCATATCCTGCCATGCTCCTCCGGAAAAGCTTTCGGGCATATCGGTATTGCCGCCGAAAATCATATTGACTGTGGAGATTACATTTTCACCGCTTCTGTAATTTGTATTAAGCCTTAAATCCTCAAAATTGGGCAGAGAGGGCAGGGAAGCAAATATCTCGGGATTGGCGCTTCGGAATAAATAAATACACTGCTTTACATCGCCCACAAAGTAAAGGTTTCTTTCCTCCTTTGATAAAAGCCTGAATATCTCGTACTGTATATCGTTGCTGTCCTGAAACTCGTCAACGATTATGTAATCGAATACCCCCTTGCACCCTCCAAGCTTTACAGCCTCTAACGCATAGCGCTCCAAGTCGGAAAAGTCCGCAGCGCCTTCCTTCCGCTTCAGCCTTGTGTATTCCCTGTCATATATATTTTCAAGCTCGCAAAGAGCTGCGAAAGCGTTGGCGCATTCGGTTCTGTCCTTTTGTGCGTTGGTAAGCACGGCGCAGTACCCCTTGGCGGTATCTGTTATTTCCTTAAGCTCCGCTTTGATTTTTTCAAGCTTGTTTTTGCTCAGGGGCAGTATATTTTTGATTGAGGGCGCTCTCGAAATTTCATTGCCGAGTATTTTTTTTGCATTTGTAAAATCTTTATCGGCAAGCTTTTCAAATATGCCCGAAGCCCTCCCGCTAAGCTCGCCGTAATATTTTTTCAGCTTTTCTTCCGATTTGGGGTCGGGTTCCCCGAATCCGGCTTCAATTATCCGAATTGCAGAATCAAAAAGCTTCTGTGCCTTAAGGGCAAGCCTATTGCAGGTCTTACAAATCGGTTCGGCGTACTTTTCGAAATACAATATCGGGTCGCCGTAAATTTTATTCTGTTCCCTTATCCAATCATCGCCGGAAGGAATGTTGGACAAAAACGAGTGAAGCTTTAATACGGAATCGGAAATGCTGCTTTCGTTTCCCAAGCGCCTTTCGATGTTCCCGCGCTTTTTATCGGAAAGCTTTTTGTAAATATGCTCGAACAGCTTTTTCATTGCCTTATCGGAAAGCTTTTGGCTCATAGTGTCGTCGCATATGGTAAACCCTTCCTCCAACGGCAGCAGCCGTATATTGTCCCGAATCAGGGAAAGGCAGAAGCTGCTTATGGTTGATATTCTTGCGGAGGACAGCCGTACCGCCTGTTCCCTTAAAAATTCGTCATCGGGATTACTGCTGACAAGCTCCTCTATCTTTTTCTCAAGTCTTTGCCTCAGCTCGGCGGCAGCCTTTTCGGTAAAGGTTACGGCGGCTATTCTGTCAGCGTAAACGGGATTGTTTTTATCCGAGATAAGATAAGCAATATGCTCCACAAGCACGGCGGTCTTTCCACTGCCTGCCGAAGCGGAAACGGCGGCGGATTTATCCCCTCTGTATTCTATGGCACGAATTTGTTCCCTGCTGAAATTAATCATTTTCCTTCTCCCTCCTTCAAGAACTGGTCAAGTCGTGTGCCGTCCACAGGCGCCATGCTTTGCTGTCCCTTATTTCCGCAGATACATTGCAGCTGACAGTAATCACAGGGCAGCTTATTTTCATACTCCAAAGGCATAGCCTCAATATCGCCTTCCTTAAGCTTTCGTATCTTGGGAATTATAATATCCTTCTCGATGTGCTCTTTAAGCTCGGAAAACTTATCATCGGAAAAATTCAGCATTTCCGAATATTTTGCTTTCCCCTTAACTATTGTTTCATTTTTTACCGCTTCCTCATAATTTTGGGCGGCGGCGGTTCCGCCGTCTCCAAAGACTGCCCCGTTTATCTTGTGGTCGGAATACCAATTCTTCTTCATTTCCTCTTCTCCCGGCATATCCGTGCTGTCCGCCGAAACAGTGCCGGGGGCTTTTGCTTCAAAATATCCTACCAAAGCGGGAATCGCTTTATCGTTATTACATTCCGCAAAAAGATAAAGCAGCATTTGCAGATCGATTCCGCTTTCCACTCCCGATTTATCGAAGCTGCTCCCCTTGCTCCCCGTTTTATAATCATAAATCCTAACAAGATTTTTTCCCTCCTGCGGTTTCATATCGATACGGTCGGCAGTGCCCTTTATTCTTATGTCAACGTCCTTATCGGATATACAATAGCTCACTTCCTTTTCAAAAAGCGTTGGAACAAATCCTGTGGCGTTTAAATCCAACCTTGTTTGCTTGAGCATATTTGTTATTCTCGGAGTTAGTGCGCCGAATATGCTGCTTGTCCTTTCGGGATAGGTGGGATTTTTTTCAAGCTCTTGTTTTAAGGCAATGCTTATTGCGTCTCTTGCCGCTTCTTCAAGCTCCTTGTCGGTTTTGCTTTTAATGCCTGCTCCCAATGACTCCAAGGCTATCCGCATTATGTTATGTACGGCGCTGCCCAACGCTGAGGGCTGTCCCGGATCCTTGTCGTCATATTGCTTCAAGCCTAAGCCGTATTTGCAGAAATACATAAAGGGACAGGTAAATGCGCTCTCCAATTTGGTGGGTGAATAGTTCTTGCCCTCAAAGAGCTTAGCCGCAGTTTTCGGGTCTAATTTTGCCCCTCTGTTTCCGGAAATAAGCCTTGCCGCTTCGTCAAGCTTGTTTTCAAAGCTCTTTTCGTTAAGTATCTCCGTAAGAGCGGAATAAGCGCTTGAATCTTTTTTATACGCTTCGGCGCAGCAGGCTCTGACCTCCGAAAGGCTGTTGATAAAATAATCCCTTGGAAGAGAAGCGGAATTTACGGCATTAACATTTGCGAAGCGCTCGCTTAGCATTCTTGAACCCGTGGTCTCCTCGCCTGAGGTGCTCTGATGTGAGAAGGTGATAATAAGCCGCTTGCCATAAAGATTCATGGCTCTCCATGCAAAATAGTATTCCTTTGACCAGCGGTTAAGCTCCGTATCGTAAAGCGCAAGCCCCGCTTCGTTAAGGCTTTGCCGCTCAAACTGAGTGAATATGCTTTGCAGTCTGCCCTTAACGGGAATCTTCCCTTCGCAGGCTCCCATTATCATAACCGCCTTAGGCTCCGTCTTTCTTGTGCGCTCTATGTCTCCCACGGTGACGCTGTCCAAAACCTGAGGAGGATTTGCAAGATTTATTCCCGAAAGTATCTCCTCCAGTAAAGACAAATATTTTTCGTAATCTATCTTAATATTGTCAAGACAGTAAGCCATGGAGGTAAACGCCTCGCAAAGCGCCTCCCATATGCGGTTGTATTCCTCCGCCGTGCTTTCGTCCACCTTGATATAATCGGTTTCTCCTCCCTCTCCCGCTTTAGAAGCGGCAATAAAGGTTGAGCCTATCTGCTCCGTATCAATGAGATAGCGCATGAATATCTCGGAAAACTCGGCTCCGTCTTTCGCGTTGTCAAGCTTCTCCTTAAGCTGTCTGAGAGGCTCCGCTATCCCGCTTCTCAGGTTTTCCAAGCTTCTCAGCTCTATTCGAGGGTCATTGCTCCAATCCTTTAAAAAGTCCTCAGCGGTAAGGTCGTAAGCGTCTAAAGCCGAACGAAGCCTGTACACCTCGCTGTTAAAGACAAGGCGCTGTTTCCCCTTCTCGTTTATGCGCTTAAATCCGCTTTCCGCAAGGCGAATAAGCTCCTCCGGCTCTCCCGACAGCGCTCTGAAAATTTGCAGTACAAAATCCACCACCGGCTTGTCCGTCATAGGGTGGGGAAAGTCGCAGAATACGGGAATCCCGCTTTTATCGAATCGGCGGCTGATAATGCTTTCATACTCTCTGTCGGCGGTAAGCACAAGAATGTCCCTGTATCTGAAGCCCTCGTCCCTTACCATACGCTGAATTTCCGCCGCCGCAATATCCGCTTCGTCATAAGGGGTTTTTGCCTCAAATATTCTTACGGGAGCTTGTTCACGGGCTGCCGCCCTGAATCCGTTTTTAAATTCGCCGTACTTTGTTTCGGGAGCAATAGCCGACAGCTCGCCTATAGTTTTTGACACACAGAGAAACTCTCTCTTTTTGCTTTGCAGCTTATCGCAGGAGAAGCAGAACAAAGCGTTTTCGCACTGAGACAATGCCGTCTTAAGCATTTTTTTCTGCACTGCCGAAAAGCTGTCGTAATTGTCGAAAAACAAGCTGTACCCTTTAAAAAATCCGTGTTCCTCCGCAAGAGCCGCCGCTCTCGATACATCGTCAAGCTTGTCGTCAAGGTGCAGGTTGTCCCTTAACTCCTTATCATAATCGGAATAAATTCTTAAAAAGTCTCCCGCCTTATCCGAAAGCTCCTCGTCAAGAGAGGTTTCCTTTTCCAATATCTCACGATATTCCTCGGGGGAAATTCCCGCATTCCTGAAGGCGGCAACTGTTTTCAGCATAAGGCGGCAAAAACCCGATGAATTTTTTTCTTTTCCGAAGCTTAAAAAATCCTCTTTTGCATTTTCGGCGGTTTTCCACATGGTAATAAGCTTTACCGCCTCGTCGGCGCAGGGGTTCGCCATGTTGTACCGATTTAATATTTCACGGGAAAGCTTTGAAAACCCCGTCACCTTTACATATCTGATATTTTTGCTGCCTACGGCAAAGTAAACGTTGCGCTCCGTTTCAAAGGAAAACTGTTCGGGCACGAACAGCATACACTGTCTGCCCTTCTCGGCGGTTTCCCGTATTTTTTTCAGCATTGCGGCGGTTTTACCCGTTCCAAAGTCTCCGTAGTAGATTTCACAGCTCATAACGATACCTGCCTTTTTGTTTTATGATTTTTTATGACATTTTACCTAAAATGTCAAGAAAAACGGCTAATCCCTGATTAAACCGGCGTAATATGCACAGTTTAATCAGGGATTTCACCCTGAACGCTAATTCTGCAATTTTATTTTCTCTCAGTTGTTGTCCTTCTCAATCTCTAACCAATCAATACTTCTGTTCTTAAAATAAAACTCCCTGTCCCTTTCTCCGATTTCTCTTAAAACACGGCAGGGATTTCCCACAGCGACAACATTGGCAGGGATGTCCCTTGTCACAACGCTGCCTGCGCCTATTACCGAGTTGTCTCCCACCGTTACGCCGGGAAGAATTATTGCCCCCGCTCCTATCCAGCAGTTCCTGCCTATTCTGACAGGCATATTGTACTGATACACCTTTTCCCGAAGCTCGGGCAGTATGGGGTGTCCTGCGGAGGCTAATATCACATTGGGAGCGAACATTGTGTAATCTCCCACATAAATATGGGTATCGTCGACGCAGGTCAGGTTAAAGTTAGCATAAACGTATTTGCCGAAATGAACATGAGCGCCGCCGAAATTTGAATGAAAGGGCGGCTCGATATAACAGCCCTCGCCGATTTCCGCAAACATTTCTTTAAGCAATGCTTCACGCTTTTCGGCTTCGGCAGGACGAGTCATATTGAAATCATAAAGACGGTCAAGGCATTTTGTCTGGTATTCCATTATTTCCTTGTCGCCGGGAAGGTAAAGATCTCCATTGTGCATTCTTTCTTTCATTTCCATTGTGATTTTCTCCCGTGAAAAATTTACTTCTTAATATTTTCCGCTATTATATCTCCCATTTCCGAACAGCTTACAAGCTTCATTCCCCCGCTCATAATATCTCCTGTCCGTGCGCCCTCTGAAAGCGCCTTGTCCGCCGCATTTTCTATTGCGGCCGCTTCAATGTCCATATCAAAGGAGTATCTCAGCATCATAGCCGCCGATAGTATCATAGCAACGGGATTAGCCTTGTTCTGTCCCGCAATGTCGGGGGCTGAACCGTGAATAGGCTCGTACAAGCCGAGAGTTCCGCTGCCGAGACTTGCGGAGGGTATCATTCCGAGGGAGCCTGTAATCATACTTGCTTCATCGGAAAGAATGTCCCCGAAAAGATTCTCGGTAACGATAACGTCAAACTGTGCAGGGTCGCGCACTAACTGCATTGCCGTATTGTCTACCAGCATATCCGAAAGCTCCACATCGGGGTACTCCTTTGCAACCCTGTGGCAAACCTCCCGCCACAGTCTCGAGGCGTCCAATACGTTGGCCTTATCCACGCTTGTGACCTTTTTGCGGCGCTTTCTTGCCATATCAAAGGCAACACGGCATATTCTTTCTATTTCATGCTCGCTGTATATCATAAGGTCGGAGGCGGTTTTCTCTCCCTTTTCGTTTAAGAAGGTTTTCTTCTCTCCAAAATAGGCTCCTCCTATCAGCTCCCTCACTATAACCAAATCAAGTCCCTTGTCTGTTATCTCATTCTTTAACGGACAAGCGGAGGCAAGGGGCTTCATAAGTCTTGCGGGACGGATATTGGCAAAAAGCTTCAATGCCGCTCTTATTCCTAACAATCCCGCCTCGGGTCTTTGCTTTCCTTCTCCCCTGTCCCACTTAGGATCTCCGACGGCGGCAAGCAATACGCTGTCGCTTTCAAGACATTTATCAACGGTTTCCTTTGGCAGCGGCTCCCCCGTTTCGTCAATGGCAATGCCGCCCATTAGCAGATAGGTGTAATTAAACCTATGACCGAAAACAGTCCCCACCTTATCCAGTACCTTGACCGCCTCGCTCATAATTTCGGGACCTATTCCGTCGCCCCTTATTACCGCTATATTTTTCTCCATTGCCTTTGTCCTTCCTGTTATTTTTTCAGAGAATTTAAGAGTCCGCCCTTGTTGATAATTTCCTTGATAAAATCGGGGAAAGGACGGGCGGTATATGTTTTCCCGGTGGTGATGTCAGTTATTTTGCCGCTGTCAAAGTTTATATCTACCTCGTCTCCCGATTTGATTTCCCTTGCCGCTTCGGGACATTCCAAAATGGGAAGCCCTATGTTAATGGCGTTGCGGTAGAATATTCGTGCAAAGGTAACCGCTATAACGCAGGAGATGCCGCTTTCCTTTATGGCTATGGGAGCGTGTTCACGGGAGCTTCCGCAGCCGAAATTGGCTTCCCCGACCATAATATCTCCCGCCTTAACTTTTTTTACAAAGTCCTTGTCAATATCCTCCATGCAGTGGGAGGCAAGCTCCTTGTGATCCGACGTGTTCAGATACCTTGCGGGGATTATTACGTCGGTGTCTACGTTGTCACCGTATTTGTGTACCGTTCCGTGTGCGTTCATATCTTGTCCTTCCCCTATTTCCTGTCGTTTCCTTGGGTTGAAATATAATCCGCCGTATGAATCCTGTCCAAATATTCGTCAAGCACCGGCTTGATGTTAAACAGCAAAGGAGTGTTTTTCAGATTCTCCAAGGCCTGCTCGTTTTCAAGCTTGCAGATAAGCAGCACATCGGCAGTGCTGATGTCCAGCAGAATGTTTTCAACGTAAATATCTTCCAGTCCGTTTACCTTGCCCTTAAGATTTTCCAAAGCGGACTTAATCTTTACCGCCGCAATTCTCTTGTCGCTTTCGGCAGCGTCGTCTTTAAAATTGAGTAAAGCAATGTGAGTAAGCATATTAAATTGTCCTTCCTTTATACATTATTATTTCAGCCGTTATAGGAGGCTAATTTCCCTTTCAAGGCGCTTGCTGCCGCAACATAGGGACTTGCAAGATATACTTCGCTTTCCGGGTGTCCCATTCGTCCCACAAAGTTTCTGTTTGTAGTGGAAACGGCTCTCTCTCCCTTTGCCAAAATGCCCATATATCCTCCGAGACAAGGCCCGCAGGTAGGCGTGGAAAATACGCAGCCCGCATTTACAAATATTTCCGTTAAGCCCTCTTTTACGCACTGTAAATATATTCTCTGAGTGGCGGGAATTACGATGCACCTTACGTTTTTGGCAATGTGTTTTCCCTTCAGGATCTCGGCGGCGGCTCTCATATCGCTTATTCTGCCGTTGGTGCAGGAGCCTATCACCGCCTGGTCGATTTTAACCTCGCCCCAATCCTTTTCCGTCTTGGTATTTTCGGGGAGGTGAGGGAAAGCCACCGTTTGTTCTATCTTACTCAGGTCTATGTCGATAACCTTGGAATATACGGCGTCATTGTCGGGCTTAAAGCATTCAAAGCTTCTTCCTGTTCTTTCCTTAACATATTCCGCGGTCTGTTCGTCAACCTCAAATATTCCGTTTTTCGCTCCCGCTTCTACTGCCATATTCGCCATGCACAGACGGTCGTCTATTGTAAGCGAGGACAGCCCCTCGCCGCCGAACTCCATGCTTTGGTACAGTGCGCCGTCAACGCCTATCTTTCCTATTATATGCAGTATAACGTCCTTGCCCGTTACATATTTTTTAAGACTGCCGTGGAGGTTGAACCTTATTGCACCGGGAACCTTGAACCATGCCTCTCCCGTCGCCATTCCGGCAGCCATATCGGTGGAGCCTACCCCCGTTGAAAATGCGCCTAAGGCGCCGTAGGTGCATGTGTGACTGTCTGCGCCTATGCAAAGCTCTCCCGGCGCAATAAGCCCCTTTTCGGGCAGCAGTGCGTGTTCTATCCCCATATCTCCCGCATCGTAAAAATTAACGATGTCATATTTGCCGGCAAAATCACGGCACTGCTTGCTCTGAGCAGCCGCCTTGATGTCCTTGTTGGGTACAAAGTGATCCATAACAAGGCTTATTTTCCCAACGTCAAACACCTTGTCAAAGCCCGCCTTGTTAAACTCGTTTATCGCTACCGGACCGGTTATGTCGTTGCCCAAAACCATGTCAAGCTTGGCTTTTATAAGCTGACCTTCACTCACCTCATTAAGTCCGGCGTGTTTTGCCAATATTTTTTGGCTCATGGTCATGCCCATTAGTCTCACTCCCTTCTTTCCGTTGATTTCCTTTTTAATTCCTGAACATGATAAAGATAAAATTCTATTGCGTCAATAAGCGCCATAAGACTGGCGTCAATAATGTCCTTTGACGCTCCCACCGTCGTCCAGACGCTTTCACCGTCGGTGCTTTCAATAAGCACTCTTGTTAAGGCGGCGGTGCTGTCTCCCGCTGCTATAACTCTTACCTTGTAGTCGATAAGGTGAGTTCTCTTAAGCTGAGGATAAAATACCTCCAATGCCTTTCGCAGCGCTCTGTCTATTGCATTGACGGGTCCGTCCCCCTCGTCGGCGGTTATCTCGAATTTGTCGCCCACCTTGACCTTTACCATGGCGTTGGCTTTCTGTACGGCGTTTAAATCGTAATTCCTTGTTGAGACCACATGAAAATGCTCGATTCGGAAAAAGGGCTGAAACCTTCCCAACTCCTTCAGAACCAACAGCTCGAAGCTTGCCCCAGCCGCTTCAAACTGATAGCCGCAGCTTTCCAATTGCTTCAGCTTTTCCAATATCCGTTTGGTCTCCAGACTGCTTTTACCGAGAGTTTTATCAAAATTCAAAAGCTTGCTTAAAACGGCGCTTCTGCCGCTTACCTCGGATAAAAGGAAGTTTCTTTCGTTCCCCACCTTTTCGGGGGAAATATGTTCAAAGCTGGCGGAGCATTTCGCTACTCCGTCGGCGTGCATGCCTCCCTTGTGTCCAAAAGCGTTCCTTCCCACATAAGGCATACTGCCCGCAAGCTTTATGTTGGCTATCTCGGCAATGTAGCAGGCTGTCTCGGTAAGTGCGCTGAGGCTTTCCTCGGGAACGCAGTGAATTCCCATTTTCAGCTGCAAATTCGGTATCACGGTGGAAAGATTGGTGTTGCCGCAGCGCTCTCCTATTCCGATAAAGGTGCCTTGTATATGCGACGCTCCCGCTTTAACTGCCGCAAGGGTGTTTGCCGCCGCACAGCCGCAGTCGTTGTGGCAATGTATGCCTACGGGAATATGAACGGCATTAACCGCCGCAGCCGTCATTGCCCCTATTTCATCGGGAAAACAGCCGCCGTTTGTGTCGCATAAAACTACGAAAACAGCGCCCGCCTCCTCGGCAGCCCTCAAGGTTTTAAGCGCGTACTCGGCGTTGTCCTTATATCCGTCAAAAAAATGCTCGGAATCAAAGATAACCTTTTTCCCCTTAGCCGTAAGATAACGAATAGTGTCGGTTATCATCGCTAAATTTTCTTCCGGAACGGTATCCAGTATAACATTAACGTGCAGAAGCCAGCTTTTCCCAAACACCGTCACATATTCCGTTCCGGCATCAATTAAAGCCTTAAGATTTGCGTCCTCCTCCACGGCTTCGTTCTTCCTTCTCGTAGAACCGAATGCAACCAATTTTGCGTTATTCAGCTTAAGCGCCTTCGCCCGTCTGAAAAAATCCAGATCCTTAGGATTAGAACCGGGGTTTCCCGCTTCCACAAAGGAAATTCCGAAATTATCCAGCCTTTGCAGTATTTTCAGCTTATCGTCGGCGGAAAAGCTTATCCCTTCCCCCTGCGCCCCGTCCCTTAATGTAGAGTCAAAAATTTCTATTTTGTTCATTGCATATATCCATTGTAAATATAAAAATATAATTTCAGATTTTAATATTGGTTACAAAGAAACAAAAATAACCTTCACCTCTCAAAGGAGATGAAAGCTATAAATTTTTTTCGTTCTTTTCCGATAATGTTTAAACGAAATTTCAAAAAAGCGCACTCAAACCACTTCCTATAAAGCATTATCAAAACCCGTCTCAACAAGGATTTTCCGGCAAAAGCCGACCCCTTTTTGCTTAAATTTATTATAGCAAAAAAAATAAAATATGTCAATAGAGCAGTTTACATTTTTGTGCAAAACAACGAGAAACGGAGGTTATCACTGCCAATACTTTCTGTCAAGGGTTCTATACCTGACCGCCCGACTGATATGAGCCTTACCAATCACTTCCTTACCGTCCAAATCCGCCACAGTTCTTGCTACCTTCATTATCCTGTCATAAGCCCTTGCGGACAGACCCAAATTGTCAAAGGAATCCCGTAAAAACTCCTCGGCGGCTTTATCAAGCGGGCACATCTGATGCAGCATTGAGGGCGGTATTTCGCTGTTAAAGAGTATTTCCGTGCCTTTAAAGCGCTGCTTTTGTATCTCTCTCGCACGCCCGATATTCTCCTTTATCTCGGAGGAGGAAAGCCCGCCGGCTTTTGTTCGGAGCTGCGAATACTTAACGGCGCTTACCTCTACCTGAATGTCTATTCTGTCTAAGACGGGGCGGCTTATTCTGCCTAAATATTTTGCAATAGCGCCGGGAGAGCAGACACATTTGCCCTCGCTTCCGAAATTGCCGCAGGGACAGGGGTTCATTGCGGCTACCAGCATAGTTTTACAAGGATATGTTACCTTCCCCGAAACACGGGTTATCACCACTTTCTTATCCTCAAGAGGCTGTCTCAAGGTTTCAAGCACGTCTCTCCTGAATTCGGGCAGCTCGTCCAAGAACATCACCCCGTTATGGGCAAGACTTATCTCTCCCGGCATGGGGTTCTTTCCGCCGCCCACAATTCCCGCTCCGCTGGCGGTGTGGCTGACGGGGCGGAAGGGGCGTTTTGCAATAAACGGGCGCTTATCGTCTATCAAGCCCGCCACCGAATATATTGAAGTGGTTTCTATGCTTTCGTCAAACCCCATATCTGGAAGCACACCGGGAATTCTTTTCGCTATCATGCTCTTTCCCGAACCGGGAGGACCTATCATAAGCAAATTGTGAAATCCGGCGGCGGCAGTCTGGATTGCCGACTTGATATTTTCCTGTCCCTTTACGTCGGAAAAGTCGCTTTCCGGCAGATAATCCTCGGGAGCAGGTTCATATGGCTTCACAGGCTCTAAGCTTATGTCTCCGCACAGGAAGGCGGCAAGCTGTTCTATGCTGTCTATGCCGTATATGTCTATTCCTCTGACCAATGAGGCTTCCCGAACGTTTGGGGAGGGCAGGAAGATGCGCTTAAACCCCGCTTCCTTTGCAGCGGCGGTCATGGGGAGAATGCCGCTTGTTTTTGTGAGGTTTCCCGAAAGAGACAGCTCGCCCAAGAAAGCGTCGGTCTCCTTTGGGGCGGCTATCCTTTCCGTTGCCCCCAAAATACTTACAAGAACGGGAAAGTCGTATGAAGAGCCGGTTTTCTTTATGTCGGCGGGAGAAAGATTTACCGAAACCTTTTGCATGGAAATATCAAAGCCCGAATTTGCAAGCGCAGCTTGTACTCTTTGGCGGCTTTCCTGTATCGACATATCTCCCAAGCCCACTATTCTGAAATCGGGGGTACCCCTTGAGGTACTGCACTCAACGGTCACTTGTATCCCGTTAAGCCCCATAAGCCCGAAGGTGCTGACCTTTGAAAACATAATTGCTTACCCTTCCCAATCCGACTTAATAATTGAATACGCTGCCGCCTATAAATTCTCTTACAATAGAGCTTTCGGGAACAACGGAGGAATTAACCGGCGTCAGCTTCTCCAAAAACGCTAACATGTCCCTTACCATTCCGTACTGCTCAAAGTCGGGGCTTACCGCCTGAAGCTCTGGGATAAGCTTAGGGGCATAAACGGCGGCTTCAAAGGACATAAAGGTGTCGATATTAACGGAGGCGCTGTTCTTGTAGGGCATTATATATTTCTGTTCTCCACGCTGCACCGATTTAAAGGACATAATTATATCCTCGGTTCGTCTCCCTCTGAAAAGCCTGTCCCGCATAAGCCTTCTCATAAGTCTTATCATACTGGGGTGCAAAAGCTTTTCTCCCATGGCAAGCCTTGTTCTCACGCTTACGTATATTCCCTCGGCGTGCTTATGAACGGGGGCTATTACCTCGGGATTCAGCGCATGAATGCCCTCGATAATGATGACCTCCTTCTCGTTTCTGCAAAGCAGCTCTCCCGCTCCCCTTGTCTGATCCGCAAAATTAAAGACGGGAAGCTGAGTGGGCTGACATTTCAGAAAGCGCTCCAAATGCTCGGTCAAAAGGGGAATATCAACTCTTCCGGGCGCTTCCAAGTCTATCCCCGCTCTTTCCTCCGCCGTAAGGTGATTAAGGGGCAGAAAGTAATTGTCCATTGATATTACATGAGCCTTCAGTTTCCTGTTTTCAAACAGCGATTTAAGTCTCATCGCAGTGGTGGTTTTGGAGCTGCCCGAGGGACCGGAAAGCAATACTATCGGCTTTTCGGAGACCTTTTGAGCAATTATGTCCGCCGCCGCTTCAAGCTGCCTTTGATAAAGATCCTCGGCTTCTTTTACTACGTTGTCGGTATCGGCGTTCAAAGCACGGTTAAGCTCCTTAATTGGCTGAATGTTCATAATCTATTCCTTTCAAAACGTTTGTTTGACCTCCTCGGAAACTTCCGAAGCACCGTCTGACTTGCCCTTTTACTG
>CAYMFX010000021.1:0-24968 GCA_964389845.1 uncultured Ruminiclostridium sp. | reverse complement strand
AAAATGTTGTCCATTTTTAAATAAAAATTAGTATAATATCCCGTACCAATAGCGTAGGTGTGCGGATTTTCGAGCATAATTTTATCGCTCCTTTATTTCCAGTATGGTAAGCGCCGCCTTTTTCTGCACCTCGGTAAGCGGCTTTAACAAGCCCTTGTCAAGCAGTCTCTCAATAACCCGCGGCAAAACGCCGCTTTGCCCCATAAAGGCAGAACAATATAAGAACTTTATCGTAGGCAGCATATGCTCGGGATAATCGTTTTTTATAATATCGAAGGCTTCTTCGTCAAGCTTTTTGCTGAACCTAATTAACTCCTCCGAGAAGGGAATTTTCTCCTCCAATAAACGTATTGCCGAATAGCTGAGGGTTTCGTTCTCCGAAAGCATTACCTTAAAGATAACGGGCTGAACAATATCCTCATAAATATAGCCCTTGTCGGTAATTCTCTTGTATTCCTCGGGAGCTAAGCTGTCCTTGCCCTTAACGATAAATTTTACCAAAGCGTACCAGTCGCTGTCAAGATTGTCCTCCCAGTTGCCGCTTCTGCTTGTGAAGCGGCAATCCATTGATATGGATTCAAAGGCACAGTCGTGAGTTTTGGTCTCCTCGGGAGTATAACACCATGAATTTCTTGTCATAAAACCGCATGTCCAATAGGGATATTCGGCTTTTGGGGCATTTGCGCTCTTAACGTCCTCCTCGGCATGAGCATAAGCGATAAAATTGCCGCCGTCGGGACGTTTGATCTGAAATTTTGAATATTCGCTATAATCAATAAGGCTCTGAAATCTGTATTGACAAGCTAAAACAAAAGCGTACAGAATAAAGTTTAAATCTCCGTCCGAGCATGAGAAGCCAAAATGCTCAGGGTCGTACTTAAAGGTTTCAAAGGCATAGGGGTAAAATTCCTTACAAAGGTAATCCGCCGCCTTGTCAAGAAGCGCCTCGGTGCTGTGAACCTCGGGATTGCTTATAACCATATTGGTTCTGTACTTGGGATTTTTCGAGTTATCGAGCCTGTCGATATAAGCGAAGCTTACAAGCTGCTCCAAATTATCCGCTATAAACACCTGCGGCACGCCAAGCTCCCTTGAAATCTCCTCTAAAGTTTTCGGCTTATAATAGCAACAATAGGCGATATTTTGTTTCAGTCTTGTATCGAACATATTCGAGGTATCGCCGGTAGTTCCCGGTTCTCCGCTGTGTCCCATTGTAGTAAAGCGTATAGGGTTTATTGCTAAGTTTTTTTCATTGATACTCATTGTAATGCCCTCCTTGAGTTTGTCTCTTGCATCGGATAAATGCCATTTTACGGTTCCCGCCGAGATATTCAGCTTCTTTGAGATTTCCGCCACGGACAGCTTTTCGTAGTAGTGCATATACACTACCCTACGCTGCCTGTCTGTAAGATAGCTTATTTCACGGCGCAGGTTCTCTAACGCTTCAGCCTCCTCTTCCCTCTCATAGGCATTTTCAAAATAAGGTATGTCAAGTCCGTCGATATTCTCGAAGCTTTTGCTTTGAATAAGCCTTTGTGCGTATTTTGCCCATACATTTTTTGCGATTCGGTAAACATAGCCGTCAAGGTTGACCACGTTATCGGCTCTCAGAAAGGAGCTGTAAACCTCGCATATAATGTCCGAAGCCAGTTCCTCGGCTCCGTCTACGTTTCTCGCTTTGCTCATGGCAAATCCGAATATTTTGTTTTTGTATTCGCAGATGTATTTATCCGCCGTTTTCTTATCCATATTGAAAGCCCTCCGGAAGCGTTTCATATATACAGTGACTGAAAATTACAAGGGGTTGGGTATATCTTTATTTTTTGGCAGGGTCTGCTGCTAAAAGTTTGCATTTCCTCTTTTGTTATGATACAATAATTATAATAAACTCGGCGATTATTTTCAACTGATTTGGAAAGGAGCGCCTATGAAAAAAAGATGCGATATTGCAATAATAGGCGGCGGCGCAGCGGGACTTGCTTGTGCCGTTTCATTGACACAGACCTCTGACTGCTCCGTTATTCTGCTTGACAGAATGCCTAAATTGGGAAAAAAGCTTTTGGTAACGGGAAACGGGCGCTGCAACCTGAGCAACAGGCTTATTTCCGATGAATATTATCACGGCAGCTTTGACGTAAAGCCAATTTTGGAGGAATATCCCGATTTAAGGCAGTTCCTTGAAAAAATGGGCTTGTATACCGCCTGTGACTTAACGGGCAGAATCTATCCTCTTTCCAATACCGCCGCTTCGGTAGCTGAAACACTGATATTATTTGCTCAAAGAAGGGGCGGTGTGCAGCTTCTGACAGATACCCCCTGCACCTCTATTTCCAAGCATGATGAGGGATTTTTCCTTAAAACGGGAGACCTTGACGTTTTTGCAAAAGCGGTGGTATTGACAAGCGGCGGCTGTGCTTCCCCCGTTCACGGCAGCGATGGCAGCGGCTTTGCTCTCGCTAAATCCTTGGGGATTGATGTTACTCCCGTTTATCCCGCTCTGTGTTCTCTTCTTGCCGAGGGAACTAAGCCCCTTGAAGGGGTAAGAAGCAGATGCGCCGCTTCATTGTTTCGTGAGGGGGCATTGATAAAGCGGGAGTTGGGAGAGGTGCAGTTCACAAAAAACGCCCTTTCGGGAATTTGCATTTTCAATCTCTCGGCGGTATATGAGAACAGAAAGGAAAGGGTAAGCCTTGACCTGCTGCCCGACTACACGCCTAACGATACCTACAGAATGCTTTACGAAGCGGCAAGAATACGAAGGGGAGCTTCAATAGAGGAGCTTTTCGGGGGAATTTTTAACTACAAAATTGCCCAATATCTTATAAAAAAAGCAAGCATTTCTGCTTCAAATTCTAAGGGGAAAGCCTCCCTCGATTTCGACCAAATTAAGCGGCTTGCATTTCTTGCCAAGAATCTCGAATTTGAGATAAAAGGGAGAGCGGATTTCTCGGCGGCTCAGGTAACGGCTGGAGGAATACCGAATTATGAAATAGACGAGAATCTGATGAGCAGGAAGGTAAATGGCTTGTTTTTTGCAGGGGAGATAATCGACCTTTGGGGCGACTGCGGCGGGTATAATCTTCACTTTGCCTTTGCATCGGGGATTAAAGCCGGAAAGGAAGCCGCAAAATATTTGCAGGCTGTTGAAAGGAAATCCAATGATAAAAATAAACGGGCTTAAGCTGCCCTTAAAATATGACGATAATCTTATAAAATCGCTGATAGCGAAGCTTTTGGGCTGTAATCAAGGGGAAATCGGAAAAATCCTGCTGCTGAAAAAATCTCTTGACGCAAGAAAAAAATCCGATATTCACTATGTGCTGAATATGGCGGCAGAGGTGAAGAATGAAGAAAGGCTTGTTAAAGCAAAAAAGGCGGAGAGATATGATCCATTTGTTCCCGCCCCAATGCCCGATTCCGCATTGAAAAAGCGTCCTGTTGTGGCGGGCTTCGGACCTGCGGGAATCTTTGCGGCTTTGTATCTTGCCAGAGCGGGAGCCAAGCCTATTGTTCTTGAAAGAGGGCAGGACGCCGACAGCAGGAAAAAGAAAACCGACCTATTTTGGAAAGGCGGCATACTTGACGAGGAGTGCAACGTCCAATTCGGAGAAGGCGGAGCAGGGACATTTTCCGACGGCAAGCTGAACACGGGAACACACAGCCCTTTGATAAATCAGGTGCTGAAAGATTTATCGGATTTCGGTGCGCCCAAGGAAATAACCTGCCTTGCAAAGCCCCATATCGGCACCGATAACCTGATTGCGACCGTGAAAAATATTCGGGGCGAGATAATCAGATTAGGCGGCGAGGTTATTTTCGGGGCTAAGCTTACCGATTTTCGGCAAAAAAACGGCTTTATTTTCTCGGTAAATTATATTTTGGGCAGTGTCAATCATGAAATTGAAACAGATACCTTGATTTTAGCCACAGGTCACAGCGCAAGAGACGTATTTGCCCTTATGCAGAACAAGGGGATTGAGATAACCCCTAAGCCATTTTCGGTGGGAATGCGAATTGAGCATTTGCAGTCCGATTTGAATATCTCGATGTACGGAGAAAACCCGCCTATGGAGCTGCTTCCCCCTGCCGACTATAAATTAGCGGTACACCTTCCCAACGGTCGGGGAGTGTACAGCTTTTGTATGTGCCCCGGCGGCAAGGTGGTTGCTTCCGCTTCCGAAAATGGAACGGTAGTGACTAACGGAATGAGTTATTATGCCCGAGACGGCGAAAATGCCAACAGCGCAATTTTGGTGGGAATAACCCCCGATGATTTCGGAAGCAATGACCCTCTTGCGGGAGCAGTCCTACAGCGTGAAATTGAGCGTCGTGCTTTTAAGGCGGCAAAGGGCGATTATTCCGCCCCCTGTACCTCAGCAGGACTGCTCATGGGAACAAGCAAAAGCTTTTCAATCGGCAAGGTAAAGCCTACCTACAAGCCCTCTGTGCGTTACGCAGACCCAAGAGAATACCTTCCCGAATATGTTGTGGATTCCATTGCAAAGGCTCTCCCGATTTTTGCAAAGAAAATTTCCTGCTTCGGAGACAGCGAGGCGATACTGACGGGACCCGAGACAAGAAGCAGCTCACCCGTAAGGATAACGAGAACCGACGGTCTTGAAAGCGTGTCCTTGAAGGGCTTATACCCCTGTGGAGAGGGAGCGGGATATGCGGGAGGAATCGTTTCCTCTGCTGTGGACGGAATAAGATGTGCTATGGCGGCTCTGTCATAATTTTTATAATACAATTCAAAAAATTCTTGTAAGATTTTAAGCTTCTTTTCGTGTATATAGGTGAAAACAAGTATATACTATCTCGGAAAGGGCTAAATACGATTACTTTTTGCAGGAGAATAACGGGGTTTTGGAATATAAGTGCTATGATTACCCTTATTATTCTGATGAACAATGGGAATGTACAACGGGCATTCTTACCCTCGATATAATGGAGGAATTGGGCGGCAATGAAGAAGATGTATCGCCGAAGAAGAATTAACAACTGTTTATGGGGAATTTGAAATGAATTAGTACAAAATTGTCCAAGCTGCAAAAAATATTACTCAAAAAGTCAAGACGGCGTTCGCTTTTTATGCTACAATATGCTTACAGATAAACGTTTAACTGTTAATAAGAATAACGGAGGGAGCGTATGAAGAATTTTTGCATATTTGCGGACACCGTAGACTATATTGAAAATAATTTGTGCAGTCCCATTTCCCGTGAGGATATTGCGGCGGCTTGCTACTGTTCGCTGTCAACGCTGCAAAAGGTGTGGAAGGCTTGTACTCATACGGGACTTAAGGAATACATAGAAAAGCGGCGGCTCACCTGCTCGGCTGAGGATATTCTGCGCACGGATATGACCTTGACGGACATTGCCATAAAATATCAATATAATTCTCCCGAGGTATTCCTGAGGGCGTTTCGGCGGCTTTGGGGAGTGGCTCCCTCCGAATTTAAGGAAAATTGGCATTCATCGGGCATTTTTCCCGGATTTGTACCCGATGAACGAATGTTAAAAGGAGGAACGAGCATGGGCAAACGAGTAGATATAACAGAGCTGTACAGAGAGCTTCAGCAAATGGAAAGGGACAGCTATGTGCTGTGCTTTGACGTGGTGAATTTTGATTCGGTGAACAAGACCTATGGAAGAAAGGCGGGCGATATAGCCCTCAGAGAGGTGTTTCACCGTGTGGATTCGGCGGCGGGAGACGCTATGCCCGCTTTCAGGATAGGCGGCGACGAATTTGCCATTGTTACGGGCTTAAGCAGTACCGAGAAGGTCAATGAGACGGCGCAGAGGGTTATTGATATGAACGGAAGAAGTATCAGCTTTGAGGGCAAGGAAATTCCGCTGTCGGTGAGGGTCAGTGCGCTTAAATTGGGTAAGGGCAGCCACAGTATTAAGTATTCCGAGCTGTTCGACCGAATGCAGAATGTTATTTGCGAGACAAGGGATTTGGGGAAGGTGGTTTACTTTGAGGAGGCTTAGCGGCTGATTTAATCAACTTTTTATCCTGTGTCAAAACGGTTGTTAGTGTGAATAAGAGAAATCTCTTCGGAATTTCTCGACAAAGGGGACGCCCTGCAAGAGGGGGCGTCCCCATTTTTATGATAATCATACTATTTTTATTTTAAAAGTAGACAAATTGATTTGCTTTTTCACAAGTGTGCAATTATCTTCCTTTCACATTTTACAATGTGGCTGTTTTAATTTTTCCCTTGCTGCGCAATGATCTGTCTTATCGCACCTTACGGTGCAGTTAAACCGCTGCCGCGGGGCTTTAAGGGAAACCATGGGGAGAGGGGGGAACTACAAACCCGACAAAGCGGAGATTTCCCCCCTCTCCCCAAGGTCTCCCTTAAAAATCTCTTCCTTACCCCTCTCCCCCCTTTCTCCGCTTTGGAAGTGGTGATAACTACTTTGTTTCTTTTCCTGTTATTGCCTTTTCCGAAATGAACGCGGTATTGCTCTCATTAAAGTTGCAGTGCTGTTGGAAATCTTAGTAGCTCGCCGTTTCACATAAAAAATCGACTTATTGACACGAAGCGCCTATACTGGATTAAATGCAAAAAATCCGCACCCCCAAAAAGGAGGTGCGGGTTAGGAGAGCATAAACCATTTCACTCCATAGGAGCAAAAGAAGTCGAGCACTTGCAGCTTCGCTCCAAGTGCGCCCAACCGCCTTGCCGCACTCAGTGCGGCATTTTGCTTCGCAAAACCGGCTAATGGGCATGAACTGCGCCTATCATGACCTTCTGAAAAAAATCCGCACCCCCAAGAAGGAGGTGCGGGTTAGGAGAGCATAAACCATTTCACTCCATAGGAGCAAAAAAGTCTATGTGCTGAGATTTAGTCTCCCTTAGGGGAGAAAAACATGAAAACATTACATTTTTTGCGAATTATTATTTTGAAGTTGCAGGAGGAATCATAGAGCCCTGAACACCTATAGCAGTTGTACCACTCTGATAAGCCTCATTGAATCCCGGAACAGCTGTATGTGCAACAGCTGTTACTTTAGCTTCAGTATTACAAGCAACAATAGTTGCACCTAAAGTAGCATCAGTAGTATAGATAACACCCTTAACCGTATTGCTTGCAACAATTATTGCAAAATAAGCATTGTTAGGCAAAGCGTTCTGCAAAGAAGAAGTAAGCTTGGTTTTCAAATTTGTGTCAAGAGCAGTCGTAGATTCTGTGGGTGTTGTGGGTGTTGTGGGTGTAGAAGGGCTATCCCCCATAGGCATAAGAACAGCGTCACCGTTACCTGTAACAACAATTGCGGTATCTGCAAATGTCTTCAATGAAACTGCTCCACCGTTTACCTTTGAACCGGTAATGATTCTCTGGCTGTAAACACTACCCATCATGGTAATGTCACTGATTACGTTGTTTGCGCTTGTGGAAACCGTCTTAGCTGCGTCCTGCAAGGTAGTGTATGTAGCCTGCGCCGAATACCTACCAACCAAAGGAACGATTACCGCAGTCAAAATAGCGATGATTGCGATAACTACGATTAACTCAACGAGAGTAAAGCCTTTTTTCTCTTTGAGTTTTCTGATTTTGTTCATCATTTTAAAATTTCCTCCTAAAAATTTAAAATTTTAATAATATTTACTTAAACTGCGGCTCCTGCACAGTTTCAGCCGAATTTGATTATGTACCTCTTTTGGCAGTGCTGATTTTTTGTGAAGTGTAATGAATCCATATAAAAAACTATCGAAAAAAAGTCGAAATAAATCCCGAAGGGATTCCCCAATTCTCCATTATCAATTGTACATTGTCAATTATCAACGAACGCAAAAAACCGTTAAAGCGAACATAATTCGCCTTAACGGTTAAATTTTTCCATATTCAAATAAGACAGTGTAAAAACTGTCAAGGGCATAGCTATTCTGTCTGTCTGTCTGTCTGTCTGTCTGTCAAATTATACCACAGCTCCAGCATTTTGTCAAGCCCCTTTCCTAATTTTCGTCATTATGACGGGAAAAATCAGCACTTTTAACCACAATCTTACTGTGATTTCCTGTGCTTCTTTTCTATGCTTTGATTATAGCAGAAACGTCACAAAAAGTCAACCGATTTTTATAAATTTGTATTATTTGCACAATTTGGTAATTTCATTATTGTTTCAAATATAATAATTATAATATTCGACTTTCCTCTTTACAAAACGACAAAAATATGAGAAAATATAATCGGAAGCCAAATAAAAAGCATTATGATTATATAGAGGAGTGAGAGCTTTGAAGCAAGTTAAAATGACGGTGACCTTGATTTCGATTTTAAGCGTTGCGGGCTGCTTCGGGTTTTCAGCCGCAGCAGCTATGCCGGACGGCGTGTGGGACGGCAGCTATGATTTTCGCAATAACAGAAACTATGTCTTAAACGAACGAGCCGTTGTTGAAGGTGATTTTTACATACCCGCCGATACGGTGCTCACTGTAAACGAAGGCGGGGAGCTGGTGATTTCCGAGGAGGGTTCTGTTAATGTAAGCGGCGGAATAAATCTGAAACAGGGCGGCAAGCTTTTTTTGGACGGAAATCTGTATATTGCCCAAGAGGGTTCATTGAGCATATCGGGGGAAGGCTATGCCGAGGGAGGCTCCGAGCTTATGGTTCAGGGCGGCGTTGAGGTAAAGCCCGAGGGGCTTTTGCAGATTGAATCGAGGGCAAGCTTTGACGCAGACAGCTTAACGGTTTCCGAGGGGCGTTTCGTTCAGAAAAGGGGGAGCAGTCTTTCATCTGAGGGAAGAATCGTTATAAGAAGCGGCGGACAGCTTGTCATCAACGGTGAGACCAATATTTCGGAGGGCGGCGTTTTGGAAAGCGTTGGAGCGGTTGTGGTGGAGCGCAAGGGAAAAATCAATGTTTCCGGAAAAGCGGATTTAAATGAAGGCAGCACCCTGAAGCTTGCAGGAGAAATAGGAACACAGGACAGCGGCGTGATTAACGACTTATCGGAGCATTTGGATTTATCTATATACACTGCCGAAATATTAAAAAATGAAGAGGATATGAGTTTAAGGGGCATTGACGTTTCCTGGGCACAGGGGGACATCGATTGGGAAGCGGTTTCAAAATCGGGAATAGATTTTGCCTATATCAGAGCGGGACGGGGAGACATTGACGGAGAAGGTCCCAAGGAGGACACTCACTTTTTCAGAAATATTCAAGGTGCCAACAGATACGGCATTGACGTTGGAGTTTATTTTTACAGCTATGCACAGACCCCCGAGGAGGCGGAAAAGGAAGCCGACCTTCTGTTAAGCTTATTGCGCGGTCATACTGTTACATATCCCGTGGTTTATGATATGGAGGAGGACGTAAGCGGGCTTAGCGGCGATGAGATAGAGGCTATTGCGGTGGCGTTTATGGAGACGGTTGCCGACGGCGGGTATTACCCTATGCTCTATTCCTACAGAAACGGGATTGACGCTAATTTTGACAATGACATAAAAAATAAATACGCCCTTTGGTTAGCCCAGCTTAAAAACCGTCCCGATACCGATTATAATTATTATATCTGGCAGTACTCGCACGAAGGAAGAATAAACGGCATTGAGGGCGATGTTGACTTTAACATTTCTTACAGAGATTTTCCCGATATTTTAAAGGACTACGGGCTGAATCATTTGCCCTCGGAGGATTGACATTTTTAATTTTTAAGATTATAATAATCGAAATAAGATAATTAACTTAGATTGAGGAACAAGGAATGGACACAAAAAACAGAGTCGGATTTTTGGACGAGGTGAGAGGCTTTGCCATTATTTGTATGGTGGTTTATCACCTGATGTTTAATTTAAAATATATATTTGGCGTTGACGTGCCTATCTTTTTTGAAGGCTGGTTCGACATAATCAGAGATATTTTTGCCGGAGCTTTTATTTTTATTTCGGGCATTGTCTGCAATTACTCGAGAAGCAATCTGAAAAGAGGAGTGCAGTGCTTTTTTATCGGTATGATAATGACCTTTGTGACGGCATTTATTACAGATGCTCCCGATATGTTCGGAATACTGCACTGTCTCGGCGTCTGCATGATGTTATACGGCTTGGGACAGGGTATATTTGAAAGAATACCGCCGATAATCGGGATTTTAGCGGGCGTGCTGCTGTTTATGCTGAGCTACAATGTCAAAACGGGATATTTGGGAATCGGAGAGCTGTTCCGCACCAAGCTGCCCGATGTTTTGTACTCCACAAGCGTAATGTTTCCCTTCGGATTTCCAAAAAACGGCTTTACGACGCTGGACTACTTCCCTCTTCTGCCGTGGTTGTTTTTATTTTTCACAGGGTCGTTTTACGGGGTATATGTTAAAGAAAAACGTGCGCCGAAATTCTTCTACAAAACCCGTATTCCCTTTCTTGCGGCGGCTGGAAGACACTCCATTTGGATATATGTTCTGCACCAGCCGATTATCTACCCGATACTGTGTCTAATATTCGGGAAAAGTATTTTTTGATTAATACTATTTCTTAATTAAAAAATACATTTTTTAATTACCCTTGCCTACGGCAAGGGTGCGGGAACTTCGTTCCCGCAAGAAATAGTATTGAACTTAAATTTTTCACCGCCTTTCGGCGGTGCATTCGGCTTTGCCGAATGATTTAAAAATGTTGTCCATTTTTAAATAAAAATTAGTATAAAGGAAGCTACAGCAAATGAGAATGAGAAAAAAGCGTCATCTTGACGAAAGAATGGAGCGGTGCGGCGGCGTCTGCTTAGGCTGGCTGCCCGATTACATTGCCGAGGAGCGGGATATGGAGTACGCTAAGCCCTTTGACAAGGTCAAGGTATTCGGAAACGATAATCCCGTGCAGCTTGAAATAGGCTGCGGCAAGGGGAAGTTTATACAGCAAACGGCGGAGGAAAACCCCGATATAAATTTCATTGCTTTGGAGCAGACCGCAAACGTTCTTATTACCGCAATGGAAAGGACAATGAAAAGCGGGATAAGCAATCTGAAATATTATGCGGGAAAGGCGGAGTATTTGGAAAAGGTATTCCCCCCCCATTCGGTGGAAAGAATATATCTTAATTTCAGCTGTCCCTATCCAAAGGAAAGCTATGCGAAGCACCGCCTTACTCACCCGATATTTTTAAAAATTTACAGAAACATAATTGCCCCCAACGGGTATATAAGACAAAAAACCGATAATCAGCGGCTTTTCGAGTTTTCTATCGAGAATTTCTCGGAATGTGGCTGGATATTGAGAAATGTTTCGCTTGATTTACATAACAGCGGCATTACGGGGAATATTATTACGGAGTATGAACAGCGTTTTTCGGAAATGGGAATGCCGATTTATTATTTGGAGGCGTTCTTGAAATAAATTTTGTTCAGGTATTTACATTTTTTTATTTTTATGGTAAAATTATATTAATTAGGGTTGAAGGCGGGCTGCCCTTCCGCCCCCACGGTTCAATATCTTAATATATTAATGCGGAAACAAAATATTTTATTTTATTACGGTAAAGCGTTTCCGAAGAAAGGATAAGTTATGAAAGCATTAACGGCGTTGTTGGCATTGGCAGGTACTGCGGGCGTAGGCTATCTTGTTTACAGGAAGATGAACGAGAAGAGAGAGGTTGAAGAGGCGTACAGCGAATATAAGGAGACACAGGAAAAGAAAAAGGGTCAAGGCAAGGTTCACAGAGCTTCTATGTACGCTGTGGGAACAATCAAGACCACTGCAGATAAAATATCCGAGGGAATAAAGCAGGTGAGATCCGAGGATATGGTTAAAAAGGGCGAAGAGACCATTGAGCAGATGAAAACCTCCGCCGACGGCTTCAAGGAACAGATAAAGGAGAAAACAAGCTCTATTAAGGACGGCATAAAGGGCAGCTCCGGCAATATCAGGGAAAACATCAAGGGCGCCGCCGACAATATCAAGGACGAGTTTAAGGAAACTACCGACAATATAAAGGGCGAGCTTAAAGAAACTACAGATAATATCAAGGGCGAGCTTAAGGAAATAAAGAATTTGGTCACTTCTATCAACAGCAGCCCGGACGATTCCGAGGAAGAAAACCTGATTGAGGAGAATGCCGTATCCGAAGGCATTCCCGTAGCAGACGAGCTGGTTAATTTAAACGGGGATAACGATATGTTTGAGGAAGTTGAAATCGTGGATCAGCTTTGATTTATTCGTTATAAAAATAACGAAGCTGTTAATCCGATTGTATTGCAATGACAGAATTGTACCCGCCAAGACCTTATTTTTATTTGGTTTCGGCGGGTATTTTATAATATTCACTGAGTTAATTGATAAAATTGTTTTCAAAAAAGAGGGGGCTGAATTATGACTATACAGCGTTCGGGAGAAGATTATCTGGAAACCATATATATTTTGCATAAGCGCAGCGGCTTTGTACGTTCCGTCGACATTGCCGCCGAGCTGAACTATTCTAAGCCCAGCGTCAGCAACGGTATGAGCATTCTTAAAGAGCTTGGATATATCACCGTTGAAGCGGGAGGACAAATAAAGCTTACCGAAACCGGCGAAAAGCGTGCCAAAGAGGTTTACTCCCGTCACCTTGTCATAAGGGAATTTTTTACCGGAAAGCTTGGGGTTAATCCCGAAACCGCCGAAATTGACGCCTGCAAGGTTGAACACGTTATAAGCGAAGAAACATTTACAAAGCTGAAGGATTTTATGAACGACTGTTTATCCGATGAAATTAAAGAGCTGTGTTAGATTAAAAAAATAATCACTTCAACAGCTCATGCCAGTCTATTTCTTTAAATTCACAGTCCCCGCCGCCGCATACGGCAGCAATATAATTTTCTGTGCTAAATATTTTATACGGCAGTAATTCCGTATTAACCGTTTTGAAGCCTTCTCTGAAACCGATTCCCGTTTTTTTAACGGCGCTTTCCTTCCTGCACCATAAGAGACGCAAGAACCTCTGCTTGTCCTCACAGGCTTCAAAGGCTCTCATTTCATCATCGCAGCAGATAATGCGGGTTATTCCTTCGTTTATTTTTCGATTGTCCACTAAATCAAAGCCCATCTCCGATTTTGAAACCGCAGCGCCAACGGCTGTCCTGCAATGACTTATGCTGAAAAAAAGCCCTATACTGCTAAAATAAGGCTTACCGTTGCCGCCATATGTAAAAGGAGCGCTGTCGGACAGCTTGTACTCCTTCATTGTCAAATAATTTAACAATAAATACGAAAAGGCTCCGTTGATTTTATCTGCGGCGGTTCTTTTTGCTATCGCCGCCCTTCTCCAATCCGGCAGTCTGCTTATTGCCGCTTCAAGAGCCGATTCGTCGATTCCCTCGGTGAGAGAAATATATGCTTTAACCTTATCCATTTTTCACCTGTCGGATTTAGCTAACTGCTCAAGGTCTCCCACTGTATAGCCGTTTTGCTTCCAATATGATATTATGTCCCCTAAGCTTTCCGCATTTGCCTTGGAAACGGCGTGAAGCAGGTATATTCCGCCGCTGTGCAAGGCGTTTGTTACCGTGTTGTACGCTTCCATTGAGGAGGGCTGAGCGTCGGCGTTCCAATCCTTGTATGCAAAGCTCCAGAAAACGCTTGTATAACCTGATTTCTGAACCTCGGAAAGCGTTTTTTCGCTGAATTCTCCCATAGGAAAGCGGAAAAGCGTCATCTCATAGTTGAAATTGTCCTTAACATACTCGTGAAGCAGGGTTATTTCTTCCTTTACCTCTTCGTCGGTGCATTTTGGGAAGGAAGGGTGAGAGTAGCTGTGATTTCCCACAATGTGACCCTCTCTTATCATACGCTCTACAAGCTCGGGAGAACTTTTGCAGTAGTCGTAGGTCACAAAGAATGCCGCCTTTACTCCCGTCTCCTTCAGGGTATCGAGAATAGAAGCCGTGTACCCGTTTTCATAGCCCTCGTCAAAGGTCAGATAAACGGTTTTGCTCCCACTCGGGTCTATGAATAAGGCGGATTTTTCTCCGTATTTTTTTTGAGCATTGACAGCGTCGACAGGGCGGTTTAAGCTGTCCCTTTCCCTTCCCAAGCCCCAGCCCACAAGACTGTTGTCCTCGGCAAAAGCAACTGCTATACGCTCAGCCTGTACATCGGCGGACTGAATCTCGGAGGGAGTATCGGTTCCCTCTATATCCGAAGAACCCTCTGTATCGGCAAGCTCCCCGTTAGCGCTGCCCTGTTCACCGGAAGATTCCACAGCGCCGTCCTCAATGTTATCGGAAACGTCACAGGCTGATAACAACAAAGCAGATGCTGTCAACAATGTCAATAGCGATTTATATTTCATATCGTTAGTCCTTTCAAAAAAATGGTTCTTATTCTATTTTGCTGAAAGAATTAACGGATATTCTTAAAATAAAATGGAATTTTTTGTATCACTCCTCGCCTAAGTAGCTTCTTACCAATGATTGGAGCAGTTCGTCTCTGTCAATATGTCTGATAAGGCTGCGAGCATTTTTAAAGGTGGTGATGTATGTTGGATCCTCGGACAAAATGTATCCGACTAACTGATTTATTGGATTATAGCCCTTTTCCTTAAGCGCCTCATAAACAGTGCACAATATTTCCTTCATCTCTGATTCCCGCTCGTCACGAACAGAAAAAGTCATTGTTTTCTCGTGCATAAGATTTCCTCCTTTACTTTTTTCTTTTTTATTATACAACACTTTTCAAAAGGTTACAAGTGTTTTTTTAAAATATTTTAATGTTTTCACATATAAACCCGATAAAAAACGTTTCATTTTTTTGAGCATAACCTTGTCCCCGCACGCATTGCATTCACAATACAAAATAAATCCGATTTTTTAGGAAATATCACTATTGAATTTATATGCGTTTACTGATATAATTAGTTTGAAATAGTATATTTGGAGGTCAATATGGCGTCAGCAAAAAATAACAATTCCGCTTCGGATTCCACTGGTGGATTTAAAACCGTTGCCTTCGGCTTCGATAAAAACGATGTTACTATGTACATTGCTTCTCTGAGAAAAAAAATGAAGCAAATGGAAGAGGACTTTCAGCTCAAGCTGACTGAAGCCTTGGAAAACCCAAGCGCCTCCAACGAAGCTTTGAAGCATGAGCGTGAGGTTATCCGTGCAGAAATGGAAAGTCTTTGGGGGCAAAAGCTTAGTGAACGCAATCAGATTTTAAAACAGCAGCAAAATCAAATCGATGATTTGGAAGACGACGTTCATCAGAAGGATAAGATAATCGAGGCTTTGAAGGCTCAGCTTTCCGCTGTTAATTCGGCAGGCGAAGGCGGCGGTGACGGCAGTGAGATGAACGCTAAGGCTGCAAAAGCTTATGTACAGCTTACCTCCGATCTTCGTACAGTTACTCTTTCGCTTCAAAATACCCTCAGCAAAATTGAAAAGACCTGGAGAGGCGAATTTGAAGAGGAGATAAGTCAGATAGAGATTCAGGAGGCTCAGAAACAGCAGGTTTATGCTGCTCAGGCTATAGCTCCCAATGTGTACGCACAGCCGCCTGTACCCGTTGCTGTTGTTAAGGAAGAAGCCGCTCCTTCTCCTGCTGCTCCCGCTATAGATAAACAAGAAGCTGCTGCAAATTCTGTTGCCGTTAAGGAAGATGCCGCTCCAGCTCCTGTTGCTGCCGCTCCTTCGGCAAATAAACAAGAATCTGCTCCCGTTTCCGAAACAGTTGATTCGGCAGCTGCTTCCGAAACAAAAACCGATGCTGCCAAAGAATCTTCAAAGAAGAAAAGCGGAGATTCAAAGAAACAATCAAAAACAAAAAGCAAAGCCGCTCCGCCGCCGCAGCCCGTCAAGCTTCCTCCTATGGAGACGTTTGACTTCGGCGATGAGGAAGAGGATCCCTTCAAAGGCTTACTTGCAAATTTATCCGATGAAGTCTCTTCAGTCCCTGTGAAACCTGCTGAATCTGAACCGGCTGCCGAGGCTGCGGGCAATGCTGCAAAAACCGAACTGACATCGCCTAAAACCGAACTGACTGCTCCCAAAACAGAACAAGCTGCTCCCAAAACCGAACAAGAAGCTCCCAAGCCCCAACAGCCTGCAGCGGAAGTCGAACAAGCTCCCGCATTCGTTCCCGCCAAAGAAGAGGAGCTTAACGCCTTTGAAGGAATCGACAATCTTTTGCTTGCGGATGACAACGGCGATAACGCTTCAACCCCCGCCCCTGAACCCTATAACGATTTCGGAGATTTGGGGGATTTGGGAGATTTGCTTGCCGAGCCTATGCCCGATACTGCAAAGAAAGCTGTAACAAATAAGCCTTCAAATACAAATACACAACCTGTCGCCGAACCCAAAATAGAGATTGACGACGACCTGAGTGCGCTGCTTGCAGACGAACCCGCAGTCTTCGCTCCCGAGGACATCAAACCCGCTGAAACAGTGGTAGCCGCCACCGATGATTTTGCAGATATACTTGCTCAGAACAGCGCTGCGGAAAAACCCGGTTTCGGAGAAGGGCTGTTAATTGCCGACGAAAACGCCGCTGCCGATAAAGGTATGGATTTAGACGCCAGTCTGCTGTCCGACATTGTTATCTCTCCCGGAGACAATAACGGGGATCTTGATAAGATGCTAAAAGAACAGGAAGCCAAAGAATATGCCCAGTTCGGCGATTTATTTATTTCTCCTGCCGACGAAGAGGATGTTATAAGCTTTACCGGTATCAAAACCGAGAGTTCCGAAAACACAGCAAATACAATAAACACAGAAAACAATTTCCCTGCACCCAAGGCTGAACCGACTAAGAAAGCGGAAAAGAAGGAGGACGATCTCTTTGATTTCTCCTTCCTTGCTACAGACTCGGACGATGAAGACGATATGAGCACCGACGCTTCCTTTAACGGAATGCTCTGATAAAACAGGAGGACTTTCAAAAAGTGAAAATAGACGTATCCGAGCTTGCCTCAGCCGTTCCCGCTTTAAAAGCGGGAGAAAAGGCGGAGCTAAGCGGATTTATCTACACCGGACGTGACGCTGCACACAAAAGGTTTGCCGCACTTATCGCAAAAGGCGAAGCGCTTCCTTTCCCCATAGAAAATTCCGTGATTTATTATGCCGGACCTACCGGAACTAAGGAAGGAATGGTAATAGGTTCCTGCGGACCCACCACCTCGGGGAGAATGGATCCTTACACTCCTCAGCTTCTTGATTTGGGATTAAAGGGCATTATCGGCAAGGGCGAAAGAAATGAAGAGGTCGAAAAAGCCATTGTGAGAAATAAGGCTGTTTACTTTTGTGCAATAGGGGGAGCGGGCGCGCTTGCCTGCAAATGTATTGAGAGCTGCGAGGTTATTGCCTTTGAGGATTTGGGCTGTGAAAGCGTAAAAAAATTATATATAAAGGATTTCCCTCTCACAGTCGCTATTGATTGTCATGGCGGAAATCTCTTTAAAACAGGGCGTCCACAATATGAAAAGTATAAATTGTGATAAAAAATTACTAATTTTATATCTTGATTTGTGTAAATTATACCAAATTTAAAAAAATTTTTGTTTTTTTGTTGACTATAACACAATTTTAATGTTATAATTTCACTACTGAGGTGAAACGGAATGACCGACGAACAGCTTTTTGCAAATGCCGCTGCCGATAAGTACGGAGTAATGTCGGACAGAAATAAGTACACTGCTCTGCTTATATCAAAGTATATACCTTTGATAAAAGCTAAGGCTTACAGCTTCAAAAGCAAAAATGTAGAAACGGAGGATTTGATTTCCGAAGGTTTTTTGGGATTGCTCAGCGCAATTCGTTCCTACAATCCGGAAAAAGGTTCTTTCTCCGCCTTCGCATCAGTCTGCATAATGAATAAAATGAGATCTGCCGTTGCCAAAAGCTCAGACGGGCTTCAAAAAATGTCCTCGGAGGATTTTCCGATTGAGGAAATAAGCGACGGGAATCTTAATACCGAGGATCTGATTATTTTGAAAGAACAAAACAACGAAGTGATTAAACAAATGGAAACACTTCTGTCTCCTCTTGAGCGTGAGGCATTTTACCTGTATTTGTCCGCATACAGCTACAATCAGATTGCAGAAAGGCTTAACATATCGGCAAAATCGGCGGACAATGCCATTACAAGAGCAAAAAGCAAGCTCAGGGGTTGTTTTAAGGATAAGGATTCTGAGCAATAAAATTATGGGGCTGTAACGCCCCTGTATATGACCTGGTAGCTTAATAGCAGAGCGTTGTTTATCAAAGGTGTCGGTTCGAGTCCGTCCGTGGTCGGAAAATTTTTAAGCGAGGTATACAAAATGTACGAAGACAAAACACTTGTTTGCAAGGACTGCGGAGCTGAATTCGTGTTCACTGCAGGCGAACAGGAATTTTATGCTGAAAAGGGCTTTGTAAATGAGCCTCAGCGCTGCAAGGCTTGCCGTGACGCAAGAAAGAGCGCCGGCAGATCCAAGGAGATGTTCACAGCAGTATGTGCAGCATGCGGCAAAGAAGCTAAGATTCCCTTCCAGCCCCGTGATGACAGACCTGTATATTGCAGCGAGTGCTTCGCAAAACAGAAGGGTGAATAATTAAATATTTTACCTCTAAGAGCTTTTACCGATTTTTGATAAATTACAAGTACGTCTGTTAATTATTACCGACATTTTATTTGGAGTCTGTTGAGGATTAGTATTGCTCGCTTCCCGATTGAGGAAACAAGGAAAATTTTAAGTATTCAAATCAAAAAGCGTCTACCCGAAAATGAGTAGGCGCTTTTTGATTTGTAAATTAATTTTATAGCGTGATAATCAATATAGAGCGTCAAGCTCATCTATTGTCTCATCAAAAACCTTCATTGCATTCTTTACCACGTCGGGAGAACATAAATCTACCCCGGCAATTTTCAGCTCATTAAGCGGGTAATCCGAACCGCCGGCGGATAAAAATTTAATGTAGTCGGAAGCGTCTCCCGTTTCAAGAATATGAGAAGCAATTGCTACTGCCGAAGAAAATCCCGTTGCATACTGATATACATAATATGCGTTATAAAAATGCGGAATATATGCCCATTCATATTTCAAGGTATCGCAAAAATCCGCTTCGGGATAATACATATTGACTAAATCGGAATAAAGCTTGTTAAGACATTCGGCGTTTATAGGCGTTCCGTTTGCTTCAAGGCAATGAGCTTTATGCTCAAATTCAGCAAATAGGGTCTGACGAAAAACCGTGGTTCTGAATCCTTCAAGAAAATGATTAAGTATATAGGCACGGCGCTTTTTATCGGTTTCATTTTTAAGAAGATATTTTGTCAGCAGAACTTCGTTGCAAGTGGAAGCTACCTCTGCCACAATAAGGTGATAATCGTGGTTGGCATAATCCTGTTTTTCCGAAGAAAGATACGAGTGCATTGCATGACCAAGCTCATGGGCAAGGGTGAACGCATCGTCAAGAGAGTCGGTATAGTTAAGCTTAACGAAAGGGTGAATACCGTAAACGCCTGCTGAGAATGCACCTGATTCCTTGCCGGGAGTTTCGTATACGTCAATCCAATTTTCACTGTAAGCACGGCGTATAACGTTTTGATACTCCGCACCTAACGGTGCAACGGCGTTCAGAACCAATTCACAGGCATTTTTATAGGGCATGGGATATTCTATATCGTCAACTATAGGTGTGTAAAGATCGTACATATCAAGCTTTTCAAGACCGAGAGCCTTTTTCCTTAATTTCAGATATTTGCTCATTGAGGGAATGGACTGATGAATTGCTTCAACAAGTGAATCATAAACCTTTTCGGGAACGTTGGAAGCGGAAAGTGAGACCTCACGGGCGGATTTGTATCCCCGAATTTCAGCAATAAGATTGTCCTGCTTCACGCTTCCGCTGTACAAACAGGCTATGGTGTTAATATACCTTCCGTAAGTGCCGAACATTCCTTCAAAAGCGGCTTCACGAAGGGTTCTGTCGCCTGATTCACGCATTACGCCGAAATTTCCGTTTGTAAGCTCATGAGCTTTGCCGTCGGAATCAACGATTTCGGGCAGCTCCATTTCCACATTGGTAAATAAATTGTAAGCGTCCGAGGGAGTTCCTGAGATTTTCCCTATTTTCGCAATAAGAGTTTCACTTTTTTCATCAAGCACGTGTTTTCTCAGACGTGTTGCGTCCTCAATTATATGAGCGTATTTTTTCAGCGGCTCATATTTCATAAACTCTTTAAGCTTTTCCTCCGGAATATCCATAAGCTCGGGAACAAAAAAGGCGGTTGCAGTACCTGCTTTAACCGAAAGCGTATTAACTCTGTCATATAAGGTCAACGCCGCTGTATCTCCTCCGTCAACGGTTTTGGCGAGAAAAGCATAATCTGCCACAGGTTCAAACTTTTCGTAAAACCCGTACAGCTTTTCATATGCCGCAAGCAGCGACTCTGCCGAAAGTGAAAGCGTACCCTTGACTTCGTCAAAGGAAGAAACAGCGTTTTCGCATTCCGTATACGCCTTTTCCCAATCCTCCATGCTTTTGAAAATATGGGTAAAATCCCATTTTAATTCTTTCGGAATTTCATTTCTTTTTTTCATTTTTTTGTTTTCCCTTTCTTTTATTATTTATGTGAATTTTTTATACGGTCTCTCCATTTTGCCATTATAAAGAAAACAAGCGCAACCACAAAAACGATCCCAATCCAAAGGTAACGGTCAAAGGGCGTTACGCCGATTTCCACCTTTGAAAGCCCCGTTTTTGAATCCATATAAAGAGTATCCTTTTCAAGCATAAGGGGCTTTTCTCCGCTGAAGCAAAGGGAAAGGTTGCGAAAATAAATATGAACCGCTTCATCGTCCCCCTGCTGTTCGGCGTTGAGAGCTACTTCAAGCGTTTTTGCATTTTTGGGAATCGGGAAAAAATTAGTTTCCGTTCCTATGCTGAACCGTGTGTAGTTGTCCAAATTCTTGATAACTCCGGTGGATAATCCGGATATGGATTTGTGTTCGCCGTCGTAAAATGTGACGATGCAAAAACCGCTGTCGGAGCTTCCCCCGCCGTTTCCGCTGTCGACTATAAAGGAAAAACCCGTTTGACTTCCGTCAAGTTCAAAAGCTAAAACAGCGGACTGCTTGTTCTTCTCCGACTTTGCAAAATAAAGGGCATTGCTGTATTCATCATAAAACAGCGGATCACCCTCCCATTTAAGATTGGGTGCGTCGGCAAGCAGATTTTGGGGTTCCTCCGAGGCAAAGACGGCGCTCGTCATCAACAGAAGAGAACACACTATAGCAAATATTTTTTTGAACATCAGCTGTTTCTCTCCTTCAAGGTGCGCTGAATAAGCCGTTTTGCGTCACGCTTTGCGGCGTCCTCCCGCTTATCGTAGTGCTTTTTGCCCTTGCAGAGACCAACGGCAATTTTCACATTGCTGCCCTTAAAATACATGGACAGCGGAATGAGAGTAAGCCCGTCCTGCTTCACCTTCCCGAAAAGTCGGAGAATTTCACGCTTGTGGAGCAGCAGCTTCCGCTCTCTGAGAGGGTTGCGGTTAAAGATGTTTCCTTTTTCATAGGGGGCAATGTGCATCTGCTTGACCCACGCTTCTCCGTTTTCGATAACTATCCATGCCTCTTTTAAGCTTACGCCGCCCTGCCTTATGGATTTCACTTCCGTTCCGTAAAGCTCAATGCCCGCTTCAATGGTTTCCAGTACAAAGTATTCATGCCGAGCCTGACGGTTTTCGGCAACGGTTTTTATGTTGGTTTTAGTATTACTTTCCGACATTTTATACCTCGTTTGATTTTTCCTTTTCGTTTAATTTGGCAGCCTTCCTTTGCTTTTTTATCACAATTGCGCATACTATGGCACAAGTGATAAGGACAACCGTCCATATTGAAATCAGCGCAATAACAATTGCTTCTCCGTTTGGTTCGCTTCCCTCGGTAAAGGCAAATTTAAGATGACGTCTTATTGCGTATCTATGAGCGGAGGAGCCGGAGGAGCAGATTATGGTCATATTTTCACAGCCCCGAAACGCACTATAGTCTATGCTTTCAACCGAGTCGGGAATTATAATCTCACTGAGCTTCGGACATTCTAAGCTTCCGCTCCCCGAAGTAATGTTAATCGTTCCCTCAGATATAACTATTTTTTTGAGATTATCGCAGTTATCAAATGCGCTGATTTCAAAATTTGTCAGCGAGGAAGGCAGTATTACTTCTTCTAACGAATCACAGTTATAAAATGCGTGTCCCAAAATCACTTTTACATTTTTTCCTATGGATAAATTTTTGAGTTCTTTGCAGTTTTCAAAGGCACCGTAGCCAATATGTTCTATTGTATCGGGCATTACTGCTTCCGTTAAGACAATTGAGTCTGAAAAGGCATAGCTGTTGATTTCCGTGACCTTCCGCCCGTCTATTTCCGAGGGAATAACGGCGGTTTTGATATAGCTGTCGGCTCCGATAACGGCTAAGTCGTTGCCGTCTATAACTTGGTATATTATCCCGTCACGGTTAAAGTCATTGTAATTTGAGTAGCCGCCCTCCGAAATTGAACCGTCATAGTAAGCAGCCGAAGGACAGGAGCAGATAAGGGCTGCTGCGCTAAAAGCCAATGCCCAAAATAAGCCTATAAATTTCTTCTTCATAAGTAAACCTTTCTCCGAAAAAACGCTCTTTTGAATATTGTACCATTTTTGTAAGAAAAAAGCAACAAAAAATTTGTCTTATGTCCATAGAATCAAATTGTATTAGAATGTTTCATTTGCCCCCCGCATATAAATAAACAGAATAACAAGTAAAGGGGCGAAAAAATGTCACCAAAAGCGAAAGCCACATCAATCGTTCAAGAACTCGGAACAAAACAAGAAAGATGCGTAAGCCTCGGAAAGTACATAGTTGATAACGGAGCAACCGTCAGAAGTGCAGCAAAGGTTTTCGGAATAAGCAAAAGTACAGTACATCAGGATATAACGGCAAGGCTCGAAAAAGTAAATCCCGCCCTGCAAAAGCAAGTAAAGGAGGTTTTGGAGAAAAACAAGCAGGAACGCCATATCCGGGGGGGACTTGCAACAAAAAAGAAGTACAGCGATATGAAATCGGCGGAATCCTGATTTTTATCGCATAAATGCAATCACCTTGCAGACATAGCAGTCGGCAAGGTGGTTATTTATTTTTTCAGCGTTTTCTTATACTAATTCTTAATTAAAATAGGACAAAGCCGACGGGCGGGGCGTTCCTGATCAAGGAAGTCCCGACGCAGGAATATGCGGATATTTCAAGTCGGGCTGACGCAGAGCAGGGACGCCCCGGTCGGTGGATTTGTCTGATTTTAATTAAGATTTAGTATTATACTGCGTCTGACAAAACAGATACTCCTTGGAGTTATCGCTCCCTTGTTTGGGGCTTTTATAATTTATTGCTTAAAAGGAAATCGCTCGGAGATATTGCGGCGATCTCACTTCCTTTAAAATCTTCTAAGTTTCGAGTGATAATATACTCTGCCCCGCAGCTTTGAGCACAGACCGATTGCAAACAGTCCTCTATATCGTCAAAGCGGAGGTTGTCGATAGCTGCAATTAACCTTTCGTAGCCAATACCGACTACGGATAGAAAAGAGAGTACTTTTATCAGCATTTTACGCAGGTCATTAACAGGCAATTTTCTCATTATATAGAATGTGTTCGTTATTGAATTTGCCGCCAAATACCCGTCAATCTTACCCTCAATACACATATCCATAATTCTCTCGGCATTATCTGACGATTTGCTAAAAAGTCAATCAAAACATTAGTGTCAATAAGGACTTTCAACTTCCGTATTTCTCCTCTCTGTGTTTTTGAAGAACCTCTTTGTCGTTGTCCTCAAGACCTAAAGGCTTAATCATAGCCTTTAATTCCTCAAACGCACGGCGTTTCTTTTCACGCTCAAGCTGTTCGGCTTTTCCGTCAGAGAAGTCCTTCAAAAAAACCACCAAAGCCGCCGCCTTTTCTTCTGATAAATCCTGCACCATTTGCAATGCTAATTCTTTTTGCGACATATTATTTGCTCCTTTCTAATACTATTTCCTTTTTATTATTATATTACATTATTTATGTGATGTCAAATGGGAATGCGGTTTTTATAAACAAAACAGCTGCCCTAAACTGAAATAGGACAGCCGTCTTATTTATTGCCATTAAGTTATCACTTAAGCGCTTCCTCAACCGCAACTGCGCAGGCAACGGTAGCGCCTACCATCGGGTTGTTGCCCATACCGATAAGACCCATCATCTCAACGTGAGCGGGAACAGAGGAAGAGCCTGCAAACTGAGCGTCGGAGTGCATACGTCCCATTGTATCGGTCATACCGTAGGAAGCGGGACCTGCCGCCATATTGTCGGGGTGGAGAGTACGTCCTGTGCCGCCGCCGCTTGCTACTGAGAAATACTTCTTGCCCTTATCGATACATTCCTTCTTGTAGGTGCCTGCAACAGGGTGCTGGAATCTGGTGGGGTTGGTGGAGTTGCCTGTAATGGAAACGTCAACGCCTTCCTTCCACATAATTGCAACGCCTTCGGTTACATCATCTGCGCCGTAGCAGTTTACCTTTGCTCTTGCGCTGCCCGGGTCCTTGGAATAGCACTTGCGGAATACTTCCTTAACCTCATTGGTGTGATAGTCCATTTCGGTTTCAACATATGTAAAGCCGTTGATACGAGCTATAATCTGAGCAGCGTCCTTGCCTAAGCCGTTAAGGATAACTCTGAGGGGTTCCTTGCGAACCTTGTTTGCCTTTTCAGCAATGCCGATTGCGCCTTCTGCGGCGGCAAAGGATTCGTGACCTGCCAAGAAGCAGAAGCACTTTGTTTCCTCTTCAAGAAGCATTTTGCCAAGATTGCCGTGTCCCAAGCCAACCTTTCTGTGGTCGGCAACGGAGCCGGGAATGCAGAATGCCTGGAGTCCCTCGCCGATTGCTGCGGCAGCGTCGGCAGCTCTCTTGCAGCCCTTCTTGATTGCGATTGCGCAGCCTACCGTGTATGCCCACTTTGCGTTTTCAAAGCAGATAGGCTGGATTTTTTCAACTA
>CAYMFX010000020.1:0-25119 GCA_964389845.1 uncultured Ruminiclostridium sp. | reverse complement strand
TTTATTACAAGCAAACCGGACGAAGCATGACAGTAAAAGGGCAAGTCAGACGGCGCTTCGGAAGTTTCCGAGGATGTCAAATGAAAAAAGCACTTGAATTATCCGCACAATTATGTCATAATAAATACAATCAATACGAAAGGAGCGATACCATTTGCTGCTTACTATTACTTACGAAGGCGAGCATACGCAGGAGCTCGGCTACCTGCTGCATAAAAACCCTGAGCGGGCGCAGCAATTTGAGCTGGCATACGGAAAAGCCTATGTGTTTTATCCCGAATTATCGGACACACGCACTACCGCCGCTTTATTGATAGACATTGACCCATTGGATTTGGCAAGAGGAAAAGCCGGCAGCAGGGAGGGCGGGCTTTTTGATTATGTGAATGACCGTCCGTACGCTTCAACCTCCTTCATGAGTACGGCAATCGCCCGTGTCTTCGGGACAGCGATGAAGGGCAGATGCGATAAACGGCAGGAGCTTGCCGATACGCCGCTGAAGCTGACGGCTGTTGTTTCTTCCATTAGAGACAACGGCGACACAGAGCTTGCAAAGGAAATGTTCGAGCCATTGGGATATGAGGTAAAATCAAAACGCACAACGCTTGATGAGTCATTCCCGGAATGGGGCGCAGCTCCGTATATTGACCTTACTGTCAGCGGAACGGTAAAGCTCTCGGAGCTGCTCAATCACATTTTTGTGCTGATACCCGTATTTGACAAGCAGAAGCATTATTATATGGCGGAGGATGAGATACAAAAGCTTATAGATCACGGAGAGGGCTGGCTTGTCAATCACCCGTATAAAGAAAAAATTACGGCACGGTATTTTTCAGCAAGAAGAAGCTATGCACGAAAAGCCCTTGATATTCTTTTATCCGATGAAATCACCGATGAGGAAGAAATGGATAATACAGATAATTCGGAAGAAAAGGAAGTCCGCACCCCGCTTAACGCACAGCGTATGGAAGCGGTAAAAAACGCTGTTCTTGCCAGCGGCGCTTCGTCGGTTATCGACCTTGGCTGCGGCGAGTGCAGGCTTACGTCATTACTGCTGAATGAACAGCAGCTGAAAAAAGTAACCGCCTGCGATGTGTCCTCCTCGGCGCTTGAAAAGGCTGCAAGCCGACTTCATCTCGATCGTATGCAGCCTTACCGCAAAAACAAGCTTACACTGATGCAGGCTTCGCTGACCTACCGTGACAAACGCTTTGAGGGATATGACTGCGCCTGTGTTGTGGAGGTCATTGAGCATATAGAGCCTATGCGCATTCCCTCCTTTGAACGTGCGGTATTTGAATTTGCAGCGCCTAAAACCGTTATTTTGACAACGCCTAACAAAGAGTATAACGCAAATTATGAGCATATGGAGGAAAATGTCCTTCGTCACGGCGACCACCGCTTCGAGTGGACAAGAGCTGAGTTTAAGAGCTGGACTGAGCATATATGCGAGAAATTCGGCTATACCTGCGAGATAAGCGGAATAGGCGATGCAGATGAAAATCACGGCAGTCCGACACAAATGGGAGTATTTACGAAAAATGGATAAATTCAGAATTGAGATACCCGAGTTTTGTCTTGTGGCAATGGTCGGGGGAACATCATCGGGCAAAACCAGCTTTGCACTAAAGCATTTCAAGCCCACCGAGGTATTGTCCTCCGACTTTTTCAGGGGAATGGTTTGTGACGATGAGAACAGCCAGAGCATTTCGGGCGACGCCTTTGATTTGCTGTATTATGCGGCAAATAAGCGCTTAAACAATATGAAGCTGACAGTTATTGACGCAACCAATCTTCAGCAGAGCGCAAGAAAACAAGTCGTCGACCTTGCAAGAGAACAGAATGTTCACGCAGCGGCTATTGTGCTGAATCTTCCCGAGGAGATTATGCAGGAGCGCAACAAGGCACGATCGGAGCGTAATTTTCCCGAACGTGTGATTCGTCAGCACTGCCGTGATGTAAGGAGAAGCATCAGAGGATTAAAGCGTGAAGGCTTCCGCTTCGTATATGTGATAAATTCCCTTGAACAGCTTGAAAATACCGAAGTAGTCCGCACAAAGCTATGGAACGATAAAAAGGAGCTGCATGGACCCTTTGACATTATTGGGGATATACACGGCTGCGGCGATGAATTGGAGCAGCTGCTGAATAAGCTTGGCTATGTTAAATCGGAGGGAATATATACTCACCCCGAAGGCAGACAAGCGGCTTTTCTCGGCGATTTCTGCGACAGAGGAAATAGGAATGCCGATGTACTGCGTATTGCTATGGATATGGTGAAGTCGGGAAACGCTGTTGCTGTTCCGGGAAACCACGATATAAAACTGTTAAAATATCTTCGCAGAAACAAAATTGCCATGACCCACGGAATTGATAAAACAATTGCGGAAATAGAAGCTCAGGGCGAGGATTTCAAGGCGGAGGCTGCAAGCTTTATCGACGGTCTTATAAGTCACTGTGTCCTTGACGACGGGAAATTAGTCATAGCTCATGCGGGCTTAAAGCAGGAGTATATCGGGCGAGGCTCCGCAAGAGTGCGTGAATTTTGTCTCTATGGCGAAACAACGGGAGAAACAGATTCCTACGGTCTGCCTGTACGCCTTGACTGGGCGTCGGATTACAGAGGGTCGGCGGCTGTTGTATACGGTCATATTGCCGGAAAAGAGGTCAAGTCACAGAATAACACACATTGCATTGACACCGGCTGTGTATTCGGCGGAAAGCTGACGGCATACCGCTATCCGGAAAGAGAATTTGTCCAAGTCTCGGCTTTGCGGCAGTATTATGAGCCGATTAAGCCCCTTGAAGAAGCAATAGATACCGATATGGGGGATATGCTCACTGTGGGGGATTTCAACAAAAAGCTGCATATTGAAACGGAGCTGATTCCCTCTATTGATATTCACGAAAACAATGCGGCGGCAGCGTTAGAGATTATGTCCCGTTTTGCAGCCGACCCGCATTGGCTTATATATCTGCCCCCTACCATGTCCCCCGGTGAGACAAGTAATCTTGACGGATATTTGGAGCACCCTCTGCAAGCCTTTGAATATTTCCGCAGTCACGGTATCAGAAATGTTGTCTGCGAAAAAAAGCACATGGGTTCAAGGGCGGTAATCGTGCTTTGCAAGTCTCCCGATACGGCACGTAAACGCTTTGGCGTGATTGACGGCACAAGAGGCATCATATACACTCGAACGGGCAGGCGTTTCTTTGATGACAGTAATGGGGCAGTGGAAACGGCGCTGCTTGACAGGCTTGATAAGGTGCTGACAAAGACAGGCTTTTGGAAAGACCTTGAAACGGACTGGGTTTGCCTCGATACAGAGCTTATGCCTTGGTCGGAAAAGGCGCAGGGACTGATACGCTCACAGTATGCGCCTACGGGAAATGCAGGCAAAAACAGCCTTTCATCAGCGGTCAAAGCATTGGAGGCGGCGTGTCGGCGCTCAAACAATGCTTTTGAGGTAGACAAGACCACATCGGGACAAAACGTTGACTTGCAGGAGGTTCTGAAAGCATATCGGACAAAGCAGGAGGATATAAAACGTTATATCAGCGCTTACCGTGAATACTGCTGGACGGTAAAGAGCGTTGACGATTACCGCATTGCGCCGTTTCATATTCTTGCGGCTGAGGGCAGGGTGTTTTCCGAAGAAAAGCACATCTGGCATATGGAGACTATACAAAAATACATTACCGGCGTCGACCCCGTCTATATGGAAACGCCATACATCTGCGTGGATACGGAGAACGAAGAGAGCGTACAGGCAGGGGTTGAATGGTGGCTTGAGCTTACCGAAAAGGGCGGCGAGGGAATGGTCGTAAAGCCCGAAACTTATACGGCAAAGCAGGGAGCCAAGCTGCTGCAGCCTGCGGTCAAGTGCAGAGGCCGGGAATATCTGCGTATCATATACGGCGCCGAATATCTTGAGCCTGAGCATTTGAAACGGCTTAAATCCCGTTCTCTGAGCCGTAAGCGCACATTAGCGCTGAAGGAGTTTTCTCTTGGCATGGAATCGCTGCACAGATTTGTCAAGGGCGAGCCGCTTTACAGGGTGCATGAATGTTCCTTCGGCGTACTGGCATTTGAAAGCGAGCCTGTTGATCCGAGGCTTTGACAGGTTATTTGTTAAGCGTATTTGTTAAGGAGAAAAATTTTGGATTTTAGGTGTTGACAAACAATAGAAACTATGCTAAAATAATAAAGCCGCTTGTGTAGGGCTTTTTTAAGTGTGCATTTTCGCAAATTTCGTAAATGTTCAGGCGATAATGCACCGCCTTTTCCGAATAGGGATAGGGGTTCACTTCCCCCACAGCAGATTTTGCACTGATAAATATCTGCTTAACACAGCGAGTAAAAGAAAGAAGGTAATTTAAATGTACGCAGTAATTGAAACCGGCGGAAAACAGTACCGTGTATCCGAGGGCGACGTAATTTTCGTTGAGAAGCTCGGAGTTGAAAGCGGCGAGGTTAATTTCGACAAGGTAGTAATGGTTGGAAAGGACGACGGAGCGGTTGTAGGCGCACCTTATGTAAACGGCGCAAGCGTTACGGCTTCTCTCCTTAAGAACGGCAAGGGCAAGAAAATCAACGTTTTCACTTACAAGCCCAAGAAGAGCACAAAGAGAGCCATGGGCCACAGACAGCCCTACAGTCAGGTTAAAATCGAGTCCATCAAGGCTTAAGAATGGTAAAAGCGAATTTTTACCGTAAGGACGGAATGTATTGCGGATTCATTATTTCGGGACACGCCGGCGGAAAATTCGGACAGGACATAGTATGTGCAGGAGTAAGCTCTGCGGTAATGCTTGTTTTGAATACGATTACGGATTTTTTTAATTCGGACGCTTCTGTTAAGATTGAGGAAAACAAGGTGGGTGTAAGGCTTGACAATCCACAAAAGGACGAAAATTCAAGAGCGCTTATATTCTCCTTGGAAAATCATCTCGAGCTGTTATCCCGTGAATACGGCGGCATTCGGCTTACGGTCAAGGACATTTGACAGGCTTCGGGCTTGTTAAAGGCAAGAAAGGAAGATTATTATGCTGAAATTAAATTTACAGTTTTTCGCTCATAAAAAAGGTATGGGCTCCACCAAAAACGGACGTGACAGCCAGTCCAAAAGACTTGGCGTTAAGCGCGGCGACGGACAGTATGTACTTGCGGGCAACATTCTCGTAAGACAGAGAGGCACTAAGATTCATCCCGGAAACAATGTTAAGAAGGGCTCCGACGATACGCTCTTCGCTACTATTGACGGTAAAGTTAAATTTGAGCGCCTTGATAAGGATCGCAAGAAGGTAAGCGTTTACGCTGACTGATGATATTTTGGGGCGGAGGTTATCCGCCCCTTTTAATTTTATGCTGTGGTGTGCTAAAGTTATCAGTGAGAAGGATTCGATATAATGCTAAAATTATATTTCCCCGAATATAAAGATTTGTGGTTCAGAAAGGAGCTTCTTGCCGACTCCGAAACTATGGCATACAATAACGCCTGCGGAGGTACGATTCCCTTCCCCGAAGAAAAATGGAGCGACTGGTATGACAATTGGGTTGTTAATGCGAAAGACAAGCGGTTTTACAGGTATTTGCTAAACGAGGATGACAACAGCTATATCGGTGAAATAGCATATCACTATGACGAAATGCAAGCCATATATTTGGCAAATATCATTGTACACGCAAAATATCGGGGAAAAGGCTTTGGAAAGCAAGGCTTGCAGCTTTTATGCGAGGCTGCAAAAAATAACGGTCTCAAATCCCTTTATGATGATATTGATAATGACAATCCGTCTGTTAAGATGTTTTTGGACTGCGGTTTTCACGTAGAATACCGAACACATGAATTTATTATGGTGAAAAAGGATTTAGAATGAAAAGGTAAAAGATAAAAAAGGCGTTAAGCTCTTTTTACAAACTTAACACCTTTTTGGTCGTATCAATCAGGCAATTCGGTCGGCTGTAATTTTAACCTTATAAATCTATTATAACAAGGCTTTTTTAGGTGTCAAGATGTCGGTTTTGCGTTTTATTTTTGAGGAAAAAATATGTTTGTAGATATAGTAAAAATTTCATTGAAGGCGGGCAACGGCGGTAACGGAGCGGTCAGCTTCTACCGTGAAAAATACGTTGCCGCGGGAGGTCCCGACGGCGGCGACGGAGGACGGGGCGGCTCTATCCTTTTCAGAGCCAACGACAACCTCTCTACCCTAATCGACTTCCGCTACAAGAGAAAATACAATGCCCAGAACGGAGAAAACGGGCGTGGAAAGAGGTGCAGCGGCAAATCTGCGCCCAATATGATAATCGACGTTCCCAGAGGTACTGTAATAAAAGACTCGGAAACAGGCAGAATAATAGCGGATATTTCGGGAGACGAGCCTGTTGTCATTGCAAAAGGCGGCGCAGGTGGCAAGGGCAACATGAACTTCGCCACCCCCACAAGACAGATTCCCCGCTTTGCAAAGCCGGGCTTTCCGGGAGAAAAGCTTGACGTTACCCTTGAATTAAAGCTGCTTGCGGACGTGGGGCTGGTGGGCTTCCCCAATGTGGGAAAATCCAGCCTTATAAGCGTTGTAAGCGCCGCAAAGCCCGAAATTGCCAATTACCACTTTACCACCCTTACCCCTGTTCTCGGAGTGGTGAGCGTCAACGAAAAATCCTTTGTTATGGCGGATATTCCGGGACTTATTGAAGGAGCAAGCGAGGGAGTGGGCTTAGGACACGCCTTTTTGCGTCATGTTGAAAGGTGCAGGCTTATTGTTCACGTTGTGGATGTTTCGGGCATCGAGGGGCGAGACCCTTGTGATGATTTCGAAAAAATCAACTCAGAGCTTGCCAACTTCTCGGAGGAGCTTTCAAAGCGTCCGCAGATAGTCGCTGCCAACAAATCCGATATGGCGGACAAGGAGCAGATAGAGAAATTCAAAGCCTTTATTGAAAAAAAGGGACTTCCCTGCTTCGTTATTTCGGCGGCAACCACATCGGGCACCAAGGAACTGATTGAAGCCGTGGCGGCAAGGTTAGACGCCCTCCCGCCAATGCTGAGATACGAGGCTCAGCCGATTTCCAAGGCGGAGCTTGACGCAATAGAGAAGGAAAAGCACAGCTTTAAGGTTGAACAGCTTGACGAGGGTATGTTTGAGGTTACGGGAGAATTCCTCCTGCCTATTCTTTCGGCGGTAAATATGGAGGACTATGAAAGCCTGCAATATTTACAGCGTGTATTGCGTTCAAGCGGAATAATCGACGAGCTTGAAAAACAGGGCGTTAAAGAAGGAGATACCGTTTCCATTTACGACTTTGAATTTGATTATGTGAGATAATGACAATATGAGAATTTTGAGCAAAGAAGAAGCCAAGAGCTACAGTCCCGCCGCACTTGCCTTTTACGGGGACTGCGCATGGGAATCCTTAGTGAGAAGACGGCTTGTTGAAAAGGGCAGTATTCCCTCGGGCAGTCTTCATAAACAATCGGTGGAGTTAGTAAACGCAGGCTTTCAGTCATGGGCTGTTGACATTGTTCAAGACAAATTAACAGAGGAGGAAGCGGATATTCTTCGCAGAGGGAGGAATATAACCGGAATTTCCGTTCCCAAATCCTCCAGCCCGAAGGATTATCACCGTGCCACGGGTTTTGAAGCGCTTTTCGGATACTTATTTTTAATCGGCGAATTTGATAGGGCAAATGAGCTTTTCGAGGTGATTTGGAATGAAAAAAACAAAACCAAATAAAAAGGAAAAAGCAGTTAAAACGCCTGAGGAACGGAAAAAGGCAGTCGTCAGGTGGATACTGGACATAGTGATTATCGTATTCGGTAGCACGGTTTATGCGGCGGGACTGCACTGCTTTTCATCGCCTAACAATATTGCCCCGGGAGGAGTCGGCGGTATTTCCACACTGCTTAATCACCTGACGGGTATTGATTTAAGCGTGTGGTACGGTCTTATAAATGTTCCGCTTATCATTGTCGGATTCATATTCTTAGGCAAGAAAATGATGATTAAAACTTTTTTGTCGGTTGCGGTGACTACCTTTATGACGGACTACGGGCTTAACTGGCTGCCCGTATATGAAAACGGAGAAAAAATTTTAGCCGCTATGACCGGAGGAATATTTTTTGGCATTGGCTTGGGCGTAGTTTATTACCGTGAGGGCACCACGGGAGGCACGGATATTATTAACAAGCTGATAAACAGGAAATTTCCCCATTTTAGCTTAGGAGTAATAATGCTCGCCACCGACGCCGTTATTACTGTTGCGTCAATGTTCGTTTACGGAACAATAGAAGCGGGACTTTACGCTATCATTTCCATTTTTATCGGCAGCAAGATAATGGATATGATTCTTTACGGAAGCTACGAAGGGAAAATGCTCCTTATATTCAGTCAGAAATATCATGAGATTTCGGAATACGTAATGACAAATCTTGATAGGGGCGTTACCTGGCTCAACGCAACAGGGGCTTATTCCGAAAAGGATATGCGGGTTATATGCTGCGCTGTCCACAAAAGCGAATATTCAAAGGTTAAACGTATAGTTAAGGAAATCGACCCGAAAGCCTTTATCATAATCTCCAGCGTAGGAGAAGTTTTAGGCGAAGGCTTTCACGCAAATGAGTAAAATAATTTAAAGGAGATACTATTATGTCAGGACATTCCAAATGGAGCACCATTAAAAGAAAAAAAGGCGAAAAAGACGGCGCAAGAGCAAAGGTGTTTACCAAAATCAGCCGTGAAATCATTGTTTGCATAAAGGAACACGGCGCAGATCCCGCAAGCAACTCAAAGCTTGCCGCACTTATTGCCAAAGCAAAGGCAAACAACATTCCCAACGACAACATCGACAGACTTATCAAAAAAGCCGCCGGTGAAGGTGATAAGAACAACTACGAAAACTGCGTATATGAGGGCTACGGTCCCAACGGCGTTGCGGTTATCGTAGACTGCCTTACCGATAACCGCAACCGTACTGCGGGAGAAATTCGCCACTACTTCGACAAATTCGGCGGCAATCTCGGCACAACCGGCTGTGTAAGCTTTATGTTCAGCACCAAGGGCATTATTGTTCTCGATAATGAAGATGAGGACATTGACGAGGACAAGGCAATGGAGGATATTCTTGAAGCGGGCGGAGACGACTTTTCCTTTGAAGAGGGCTGCGTGGAGATAACCACCGACCCTAATTCGGTAAGCGAAATTGCCGAGAAGCTTGCAAAAATGGGATATAAGGTTCTTTCGGCGGAGGCTGAGCAGGTTCCTTCTACATATGTTACTCTTACCGACGAGGAGCATTTGAAGAAAATGGGGTTGCTGCTTGAAGCCTTGGACGATAATGACGACGTTCAGAATGTTTGGCATAACTGGGAAGAGAACGAATAATAATTATAAAAAACATCGGCGAAAAGCAATTAATGCTTCGCCGATGTTTTATTTTTTCTTTTTTAATTAGCCTTCATACTCGCTGAACTTAGGCGCATTTGCAATAACGTCAGCCTCTAAGTTGGAGGGCAGCTGTTCATATCTCGCAAACTCCATAGTGAATCCGCCCATACCCCTTGTCATTTGACGAATAACGGTAGCGAAATCTCCCGTCTCAGCCATTGGAAGCTCAGCGTCAATCTGAGTGATGCCCTGCGCTGCGGGATTCATACCCAAAACGGAACCTCTGCGCTTATTGATAACGCCCATAACGTCGCCTGTGTTATCGTCGGGCACCATAATTGTCAAGCTCATAATAGGCTCAAGCAAGCAGGGTGAAGCCTGCTGAAGTCCTGCCTTGTATGCAAGGTGAGCCGCCATTTTAAATGCCTGCTCCGAGCTGTCAACAGGGTGGTAGGAGCCGTCAAACAAGGTAGCCTTAAGCCTTACAACGGGATAGCCCGCTAATACGCCATGGGCAATGCTCTCCTGGAGTCCCTTTTCAACTGCGGGGAAATAGTTCTTAGGCACGCTGCCGCCTACAACCCTTTCGCCGAATACAAGCTCGTCGGTGTCTCCCGGCTCAAATTCCATTTTAACGTGACCATACTGTCCGTGACCGCCGGACTGTTTCTTATGCTTGCCCTCTACGCTTACCTTCTTGCGGATAGTTTCGCGGTAAGCAATAATAGGCTTGGAAAGCTCAACGTCAACTCCGAATTTATTCTTAAGCTTCTGAACCGATACCTCTATGTGCTGTTCACCCATGCCGCCTATGATTCTCTGATGCGTCTCGTGATTGTGTTCATAGGAAAGAGTCAAATCCTCTTCAAGCAAACGTCTCAAAGCTGTTCCCAACTTGCCCTCGTCCGCCTTGTTAAGAGCGGCAATGCCTTTAAAGAAGCAGGGCTGCGGGAATATAATAGGAACATACTTGTCAACGTTGGAGGGGTCGCAAAGAGTGTCGTTGGTATTGGCGTTAAGCTTGGTAACTACCACAATGTCGCCTGCGTACGCTTCGGAAACCTCTTCCTGCTTTTTGCCTTTAAGCACCAACAGCTTACCGGGCTTCTCAGCTTCTCCCGTAGTGGCGTTTACGATTGCGGAAGCAGCCGTCAGCTTGCCCTCAACCACCTTAACAAAGCTCATCTTTCCCACAAAGGGGTCGGCGACGGTCTTGAACGCGAAAGCAGACAGGGGCTTGTTCTCGTCATACTTAACATACTCTTCCTTCTTAGGCTCGCCAGGGCGCTCCTCTGCACATGGAAGCATATAAACGATTGTATCCAGCAGCATATCAACAGAAGCAAGGGTATCGCCGGAGCAGCAGACAACGGGAGTGATAACGCCCTGATCGATGCCGTCATGAATTCCCTTAACTATTTCCGAGAATGTGAAGTCCTCACCCTCGTTCTCGAAATAACGCATCATAAGCTCTTCGTCGGTTTCGGCAATCGCCTCCGCCATAGCCGCACGAAGTCCTTTAAGGCGGTTCTCGGAGGCAGGCATTTCAACCTCCTTGCGCTTTCCGCCCTCGCTGTACTCATACGCCTTCATTTCAAGCAGATTAATGTAGCTCTCAACCTTGCCGTACTTGTCGAAAGGAACGACGATAGGGCAAATGGTGGGACCGAAATTGGTCTTCATTTCCTCAAGACACTTGTAGAAATTGGAATTTTCCTCCTCCATTCTCGTTACAACGAACATAGAAGCCTTTTTATTCAGCTTAGCCTCGTTAAACGCCTTGATAGTGCCCACCTGTACCCCGTCCTTGGCAGGAAGTGTGATGATAACGCTCTCGGCGGCTCTTATACCCTCGTTCATCTCTCCCACAAAGTCAAACTGACCGGGAGTGTCTATAATATTTATTTTAACGTCCTTCCACTCGGCGTACGCCATAGAAGCGTTAAGTGAGATTTTACGCTTAATCTCATCGGGATCATAATCACATACCGTACTGCCCTCCGAAACCTTTCCCATTCTGTCGATTCCGCCGCTTACATAAATAAGCGCTTCGGCAAGGGAGGTCTTTCCGCTTCCGCCATGACCTGCAAGAGCAACATTTCTTATGTTTTTGCATTTATAAGATTTCATACTTACGACCGTTCCTTCCTTTGTTTGAGGCGTATGTAAATTTTAACACCGCCTCGGAATATTCGTATTTTTTGGCAATGTGTAGGTAATGAAAAATACGTTGTTTCCATTATACTATACTGTTCGGAAAAAATCCAGTCTATTTTTGTATTTTTTTCATATCAAGCATAGAATAAATCATGCTGTTTTTATTAAATATTAACAAAAATGTTGAATTTTGCCCAAATGCGGAATGTATCACTATAAAAATCTATAGAGAAAATTTGTACAATATTAATAAATTTTTTCTTAACAATTGATTTTTTTCGTATAATGTGATATGATATGTAATTGAAAGCGGGTTATTATTATAACCAATAAACCAAAGAAAGGAAAAAACGTAAATGGAAAGACGGGCTACGGAAATCACTTACAGCAAGCATAAACACATCAAACTCAGCGTTATCCCCGGACATTTTGCAACGAATCACTCTCATGTAAATTTCTACATTGACCTTAACAAAATGAAGCGCAAGCTCAAAAACGCAAAGGAAACCGCCGAGGTACTGGAAAGCATGTACAGCGACACCCCCATTGACACAATAGTATGTCTTGAGGGAACCCAGATGATAGGCGCATTCCTTGCGGAGAATCTCAGCGGCGGTTCTGCCCATGCCATTAATGCGGGAAGCGATATTTGCGTTATTACTCCCGAATTGGACAGCAACAACCAGATGATTTTCCGCGACGACACTCAGCCTATGATATGGAACAAAAGAGTGCTGCTCCTTATATCAAGCGCATCTACAGGCTGGTCTATCAGCCGTTCCATGGAGTGCTTAAAGTATTACAGCGGCAATTTGGTAGGCGTATGCGCATTGTTCAGCGCAATAGACGAGATAGCGGGCATTAAGGTGCAGTCTCTTTTCACCCCCGACGACATTCCCGGCTATGCCAGCCATTCCCCCGCCGACTGCCCCATGTGCAAGGAAAAACAGAAGGTTGACGCTTTGATCAACGCTTTTGGTTATTCTAAGATATAACGGCTTGTACAAACGAAATAATAATTTGCCCGTCGAAAGCCTTTAAATCGGCTCCGGCGGGCTGTATTTTATTTCGATACAAAAACGAAATAATAACAGGTCAAATTTTTATTGATATTTAGATCTAAATCTGATATAATAAATATACAGTGATAACAGATCGAAAGGAGTGCGATTTATGTATATTCAGCTATCGGAATTAAAGACTAATCCCGCAAGGTATTTTGAGCTTGCTAAAAACTGTGAGATTATTGTCACTCGTCACGGGAAGCGTCTCGGCAGAATCGTATCAGAGGAAAATGCGGCTAAAACAGAAAAAGCAAACGCCTTTGACGAATTAATGCAGCTTGTAAAAACAAGCTCTGTCCCCGACAATACTGTTTATGACCCGGAAACAGAGAAGCGGCTGAAGGAGAGGGGGCTGCTGTAAATGAAGGTTGTAATTGACAATAATGTGATTATTGACGCTTTAAAGCCTAATCCGCAATTTGAAGCAGCCGCTCAGGAAATTCTTCGGCTGGCGTCGGTAAAGAAAATAGACGGCTTTGTAAGAGCAAATAGTCTGACGGATATTTTTTATGTTCTTCGAAAAGCACATGGGATTGACAAAGCCAAAATAATGCTGCAAAAGCTGACTTTAATTTTGAATATAATCGGAATTGACCCGGAGGATTGTATCAATGCTCTTTCATTACCGATGAATGACTTTGAGGACGCAATAATTGCGGTATGCGCCGAAAAAATCGGGGCAGATTTTATTGTCTCCCGTGACGAGGGGTTTATCAAATCTGAAAGCTCGGTCAAGGTTGTAACATCGGAACAGCTGCTTAAAGAAATCGGTATAAAGGGCGCTTAATTTAACTTACATCATTAACTATAATAACCATATTTTTTCGACCGTACAAAACGTTTTTAAAAATAATGCACAAACAGCTGAATACAAAATCAGTGAAATTGTCAAGAGGGTTTTCCTTGACAAAAGCACTTATTTAGAATATTATTAAAATAGTAATTTTTTACAGTGGGTTATCCACTTTTTTAAGGAGGAATTCAATGAGAACCAAAGCAAAACATAAGCTTACGGCCTTATTCTTGTCGCTTGCAATGGTACTGACGGCTGTTCCGTTCAGTTTCATTTCAGCGGAAGATGTAAGCGAGCCGGCTGAGGGCACTTATGTGCTGGACACCACCACGGATTTGACTGCCGCTGCCGCAGGAACATTTGCGGACGGCGACAGCGCAAAGGCAGGAACCAACGATTATTTTACATTATTCTACAGTGCAAAAACCAAGATTGACAGCAGCAATAAGCCCTTTGACGACGGCTACACCGGAACTCAAAGAGTAAACTTCGGCGGAAAGCTTGACGCTGCCACTCCCAAGAATGCCATTTCCTTCACTACCGCCAATGCGGCTACCGTAAAGGTATGGTGGGTAGAGGGCGGAGACGACAACCGTCAGATTACCGTTGTAAACAAGAGCGGCGAGGAGGTTTTCACCTCAAATGAAACTCTTGCTAAAAATGCTACTTGCATTACCGAATTAGAAATTCCCGCAGCAGGAACCTATTATCTTGGCGGCAAGGAGAACAACAACTATTTCTTCAAGGTTGAGGTCGCTGAAAAAACCACCAAGGAATACGTTCTTGACACCACAGCTGATTTAACCGCAGCAGCCGCAGGAACATTTGCGGACGGCGACAGCGCAAAGGCAGGAACCGGTGATTACTTTACATTATACTACAGCGCAAAAACCAAGATTGACAGCAGCACCAAGCCCTTTGACGACGGCTACACCGGAACACAAAGGGTAAACTTCGGCGGAAAGCTTGACGCTGCTACTCCCAAGAACGCCATTTCCTTCACTACCGCCAATGCGGCTACAGTAAAGGTATGGTGGGTTGAAGGCGGCGACGATAACCGTCAGATTACCATTGTAGACAAGAGCGGCGAGGAAGTTGACGCCTCAAACGAAACTCTTGCAAAGAATGCTACCTGCATTACCGAATTAGAGGTTCCCGCAGCAGGAACGTACTTCCTCGGTGGCAAGGAAAATAACAACTACTTTTTCAAGGTTGAGGTTGTCGAGCATGAAACCAAGGAATACATACTTGACGCCACAGCCGATTTAACCGCAGCAGCCGCAGGAACATTCGCCGATGGGGACAGCTCAAAGGCAGGCACCGACAATTACTTTACATTATACTACAGCGCAAAAACCAAGATTGACAGCAGCAAAAAAACCTTTGACGATGGCTATGAGGCAACCCAAAGAATAAACTTCGGCGGAAAGCTTGACGCTGCCACTCCTAAAAACGCTATTTCCTTTACTACAGGCGGCAAAGCCACTGTAAAGGTATGGTGGGTTGAAGGCGGCGACGATAACCGTCAGATTACAATTGTAAACAGTAACGGCGAGGAAATTGTCACCTCAAACGAAACCCTTGCAAAGAATGCTACCTGCATTACCGAATTAGAGATTCCCGAAGCCGGAACTTACTTCTTAGGCGGCAAGGAAAACAACAACTACTTCTTCAAGGTTGCAGTCACCGAAGGAGCGGCAGGACCTGCTCCAAGAGCCGATTGGGAGGATGTTAAAGCTCCTGTTATTACCGATGTTAAGCAGACAGGCGGAGAAATTGAAGTTACAGTAACAGCAGAAGTAGGAAATAACGGCGGCGACAAGGTTCAGATTACAATGTTCAACGCAAAGGGCGAGGAGCTTGAAACCAAGCAGTCGCTTGCGGAAAAATCCGAACATGTTCTTACATTCGCTCCCGCTGAATCGGGAAAATATTCCTTTAAGGCAATCCTTTCCAGAGATGATGAAGAAACGGCAAAGGAAAGCAACAGAAGCGACACTTTTGATTTCGTCCTTCCTCTCGGAAAAACCAATATTTCCAGCGCTACAAGCAAGGGCGGCGGAAAAATAGAAATCGTATGGGACGCAGTTGACGAAGCTACAGGCTACAACATCTACTGCGGCGATGAAAAGGTCGGAACCACAACCGAAACAAAGTATACCGTTTCAGGTCTTAAGATAGGCGAAAGCTACACCTTCACCGTAACCGCACTCCGCGGAGAAGAAGAGAGCGAAAAGAGCGAACCTGCAACCGCAAAGGCTACCGAAGAGGAGCAGGTTGCATGGGGCTTCACAATTTACGGTCCTTCAACAAGCACCTCCGACGGAAGCAACGGCTATGAAGGCGATGTAAACAACGACGGTAAGGTAACCGTTTATTCCGAAAAGGGCAAGGGCAAGGTTCAGCCCTCCGGTCCCGACGGCGTTGCATTCTACTACGCACCTATTTCAACAGATTTAAACTTCACCTTAAGAGCAAATGTTCACGTTGACTCATGGACATTCAGCAACGGTCAGGACGGCTTTGGATTGCTGGCGTTGGACAGCCTTCCCAAGTACGGCGAGAAAACCTTCTGGACTAACCAGTATATGGCAATGGCGTCTAAGTCCGAATACCGCTGGGATCCCGAATTTAACGAAGTAACATTCGACAGCTCCGCAGGAACAAAATACACCATGCGTTTAGGTCTCGGCGTAAACACTAAGCTTGGAATCACCCCTGAGCTTTTGGAGCTTATTAATGCCAATGATACCGATACAATCAAAAAGGTAGCTAACGGCAGACAGTATCCTCTTGAAACCACAGCGGCTGATTTAGGACTTGACGGCGGCAACTACAACATCGTAGGCAATGCCACCAACGCCGACAAGACCGATACCGCAATCGGCGAGCTTCTTACCGATTTCGTTTTTGAGATTCAGAGAAACAACACCGGCTATTTCATTTCCTACTATACTACCGACGGCAAGCTTGTAAGAACTCAGAAATTCTACGACACCGAGGCTCTCAGCCTTCTTGACAAGGACAACGTTTATGTAGGCTTCTTTGCTTCCAGAAACGCAAGAGCAACCTTCTCCAACGTAGAGCTTACCACAATCAAGCGCTCCGAGGACGATACTCCCGCAGAGGAGAAGCCTGTTGAGGGCATTACTCCCCGTGTAAACATCAAGTCCGCAAGCATAGCTAACTCCGAGGACTATACTCTTACAGTTACCTCCAATGTTTTGGGCAAGGCTGACATCGCCGTAAACGGAAAGATTGTAGCCACCGATGTAGCTATCGAGCCTCAGAAGCTTGTAAACAGTGAAATCAAGCTTGAAGGCGGCAAGAACACTGTTACAGTAACCTTTAAGCCCGACCCCGACCAGACCTTTGAGGACGGCTCGGTTTTGGCAAGCAAGGACGCTGTTACAAAGGAATTTACCGTTAATTACGAAACATATTATGCTAACCAGAAAAACCTTTACGTTGCACCTGACGGTTCTCCTAAGGGCAACGGAGGTCCCGAGCATCCTCTTGATATTTATACGGCAATAAGCTGTGTACAGCCCGGGCAGACAATCGTTGTAATGGAAGGCACATATAATCTTGAAAGCCCCGTTCGCATTGAGCGAGGAATGGACGGCACCGCTGATAAGCTTATCACAATGACTGCCGATCCCGAAGCAAAGTCCGTGCCTGTATTTGACTTCGGCAAGAAGTCCGCAGGCTTCAATCACGGCGGCAGCTACTGGTACTTCAAGGGCTTTAAGGTAGCGAATACCGTTGACGGTCAGGGCGGCTTCTACGTTTGCGGCAATAACAACACACTGGATCAGATAGAAGCTTATGACAACGGCAATACCGGTATTCAGATTAGAGCCTTCAACAACAGCTTAGACCCCGTAGAGCTCTGGCCTAAGGATAACCTTATTCTTAACTGCACTTCTCATAACAACGCCGACAAGGGCTATGAGGACGCAGACGGATTCGCAGCTAAGCTTACGGTTGGCGAAGGAAACGTATTCGACGGCTGTGTAGCTTACAATAACGCAGACGACGGTTGGGATTTGTTCGCTAAGGTAGCGTCAGGTCCTATCGGCGCAGTAACAATCAAAAACTGTGTCGCATACAACAACGGTATATTAGAGGACGGCACCAATGCCGGCAACGGTAACGGCTTTAAGCTTGGCGGCGACGGACTTCCCGGAAAGCACAAGCTTATAAACAGCGTTGCCTTCAACAACAAGGCTAACGGCATTACCTCCAACTCCTGCCCTGATGTAAGCGTTATAGACTGCACCTCCTACAACAACGGCGGCAGCAATATCACTCTTTACACCAACAACGCTTCTGCAGCCACCGACTTCGAGGTCAAGGGACTTGTTTCCTTCAGAAATGACGGAAAGGGCAACGCTGACGACATTAAGGCTCAGAATCAGGATAACGCCAAGTTCGGCGGCGATTCCAACTACTATTGGAACGGCAGCAAGAGCTTAAACGCTTCTAACGGCGAAATCACGGAGGATATGTTTGTATCCCTTAAATTTGACGGCAAGATTGCCCGCAGCGAAAAGGGAATAATAGATATGAACGGATTCCTTGCTCTTACCGATGCCGCTCCGGAGGAAGCAATAGGCGCAATGCTTGCAGGTACAGCAGATAACGGCTTAGGACAGGAATCCAAGGATATAACAATTACTCCCGATACCGAGCTTCCTCCTGTTCGTGAAGACCCCGCCGAAACCACCGAGCCGGAAGAAACTGAAAAGCCTGAGGAGACAACAAAGTCTGACGAGGTTTCCATACCTGAAGAGACCTCTAAGCCTGAGGAAACAACAGGCGCTGCAGGCGATACCAATAACGGAAACGGCAATGATAAGAATAATCCTACCGGACTTGTATTTACCGTAATTCCCGCATTGCTTGCAGGTGCGGCTGCAATAGCTGCCGCTAAATTCGGCAAGAAGAGAAAATAAAAGGCAGCCATTAAGGATTTTAACTGATAAACCTAAATATATCTCTTTCGAGCTGTAGCATTAAACGAAATTTCATAGAAAAAAACTGCAATCTGACTGAAACGGTCAGGTTGCAGTTTTTTTGCAATATTTTCAAGTCGAAAATCAACCGATATTTTTAAAAAATTCCACCACTATTTTACCGACAATCTGAAATTGGTCGGGAGAAAGGCTTTGATTGCTGCAATTATTGCGGCGGCGGAAGGATTCGGCGAGAGCCTCGATTATATTTATCTGCTCCTCGGTAAGACCGGCAGCAGCAATGCTCCTGTGCTTTTCCATTCCCGCAAGATAGTCCATAGACACGTTGAAAATCGAGGCGAATGTCCGCATGGTTTCAAAGGGCACGGCTTGGTAATTGTTTTCGTACCGGGAAATAATGCCTTTGTCGCGGTTTATTTTACGCCCTAACTCCTGTTGAGTCATGTTTGATTTTTCTCTCAGTTCCTTTATGATTAAACCGCAGTCGTATGCTTCGTGCATTTTCATACCTCCTTGAAGTTTTGTTTTATTCAATTTTAGCAAATTATGGGTTGCAAATAATAAGACTTTGTGATATAATGTATGCAAATATAACAACTTCATAAAGATAAAGTATTATATTTTTAAACTTTCCATGTGTTTCTGCTATTGGAAACGAAAAAATTTTGGTAAAAGGAGTATAACCATGAAAGCATTAAAAAAACTTACAGCGACAATTTTAGCCTTAACCATGACGGTTACGGCTTTGCCAAGCGTCAGTGCGGAAAGCGCTTTGACGGTTGACAGCATTTTTACAAGCGGTGAGGTGCTTACCAACGCTAAGGAAGCACCTGCAAGTGATTTTGAGTATAAGGAGAATTACGGCGGAGAAAGTATTGCTATCACAAAGTATAAGGGCAAAGGCGGCGATGTGATTATTCCCACGGAAATTGACGGGAAAAAGGTTACAAGTATAGGCGATTTAGCGTTTTATGGCTGCACCTCCCTCACATCGGTGGCAATTCCCAACAGCGTGACATATATAGGCTATGAAGCGTTTGAAAGCTGCACCTCTCTCACATCGGTGACAATTCCCAACAGCGTAACAAGCATAGGCTGGTATGCGTTTGGCATGCGTTTGAAAACTGCACCTCTCTCACCTCGGTAACAATTCCCGACAGCGTGACAAGTATAGACGATCCTGCTTTTGAAAACTGCACCTCTCTCACAGCAATAAATGTTGATGAAAAGAATGCAAACTATTCATCACTTGACGGTGTGTTATTTAATAAGGATAAAACAGAGCTTATTAAATATCCCGCCGGAAAGACAAGTAAGAGTTATGAAATCCCCAACAGCGTGACAAGCATAGGCTATTTTGCGTTTGAAGGCTGCACCTCTCTCACCTCGGTGACAATTCCCGACAGCGTGATAGAGATAGGCGGGTGTGCGTTTGAAAACTGCGCCTCTCTCACCACGGTGACAATTTCCGACAGCGTGACAGAGATATCCTGGTATTATGCGTTTGTAGGCTGCACCTCTCTTACAGCAATAAATGTTGATGAAAAGAATGCAAACTATTCATCACTTGACGGTGTGGTCTTTAATAAGGGCAAGACAGAGCTTATTAAATATCCTGCCGGAAAGACAAATAAGAGTTATGAAATCCCCAACAGCGTGACAAAGATAGGCTGGCATGCGTTTGAAGGCTGCACCTCTCTCACCTCGGTGACAATTCCCGACAGCGTGACAAGCATAGGCGATTCAGCATTTAACGGCTGCACCTATCTCACCACGGTGACAATCCCCGACAGCGTTACAGAGATAGGCGGTAATGCGTTCAACGGCTGCACCTCTCTCACCTCGGTGACAATTCCCGGCAGCGTGACAAAGATAGGCAGTTGTGCGTTTGCAAACTGCACCTCTCTCACAGCAATAAATGTTGATGAAAAGAATACAAACTATTCATCACTTGACGGCGTGTTATTTAATAAGGATAAAACAAAACTTATTCAATATCCCGCCGGAAAGACAAATAAGAGTTATGAAATTCCCAACAGTGTGACAGAGATAGGCGGGTATGCGTTTGAAGGCTGCACCTCTCTCACCTCGGTGACAATTCCCAACAGCGTGACAGGCATCGGTGCTGCGTTTTATGACTGCACCTCTCTCATCTCAGTGACAATTCCCCACAGCGTGACAGAGATAGGCAATGGTGCGTTTAATGGCTGTACCTCTCTCACCTCGGTGACAATTCCCGACAGTGTGATAAGCATTGGCATGCTTGCGTTTAGAGGCTGCACCTCTCTCACCTCGGTGACAATTCCCGACAGTGTGATAAGCATTAGTAATTTCTGATCAGAAGCTCCTTGTATCTGCCTGAGGACAAATTATTGGAACGCCGGATCGGCTCGATGTTAAAATCCTTGTACAAATCACGAATAAGAGAGCAAGGAGCCTACCTGCACCGAAAACGGCAAAAAGGTAAGCAAGTGCTCTCGCTGCGGAGACGTTAAAGAAGAAGAAATTCCCGCCAAGGGTCACAGCTACGGCGATTGGGAAACGGTAAAGGAGCCTACCGAGGACGAAGAGGGCAGCGAAAAGAGAGTTTGCTCTGTCTGCGGCAATGAGGAAACCCGTGCTATCCCCGTTAAAGAAGCTCCCGTAACTACCTCCGCCGAAGCCTCGGTAACTACCTCTGCTGAAGCTTCCGCAACGACCTCTGCCGAAGCTTCAGGCACTACTGCTGCTGAAAACAACACCCAGGGAGGAAACAAGGACGACAATATTAACACAGGTATTGCATTATGCCTTATCCCCGCATCCATTGCGGCGGCAGGCATTGTAATTGCCAAAAAGAGAAAGTAAAGCTTTAATGCAATACGGGAAAGCCCAAGATTGGAGGGCACTGCTTACGATTTCTCAAAAACACTGAGCTAAAATAACAGATAAACAATTAAAGCGTCTGAAATCTAAATTTGTTTATGATTTCGGACGCTTTTTGTATTATACCGAAGCTTAACACACGGTATACAGCTCATTGTGAAAATAGTAACTAAAAAAATTTTCATTTCCCTATTGACAAATAAAAAATATATGCTATAATAGGAACATAAAGTTAGTAACTAATAGTTACTAACTAATGGCTGCAGCCAAAGGAAGGATAGTGTTATGGGGTACAGCATAGCTGATTTTGAAAGACCGTCCGTTGCGGTGGACGCAGTAGTATTTGGAGTAGACGATTACAAATCTGCTACAATGGACGAAAAGGTTTTGAAAATTTTGCTTATTAAGAGAGGTGAGGAGCCATACAAGGGTATGTACGCACTTCCCGGAGGATTTCTGAAAAAGAATGAGACAACGGAGGAGGCGGTCGCAAGAGAGCTTGCGGAAGAAGCGGGGGTTGCGGGTTCAAAGCTCATTCCGCTTAAGGTTTACAGCGGTGAGGGCAGAGATCCGAGGGGGTGGATAATATCAGTGGGGTTTATTTCCCTTACCAACACGGTTCGGCTGTCAACGGAATGTCAGTCAGATGCAGCGGAAGCGGTGTGGATGGATTTTCGATATGAATTTAACGGCAGCTCGGAAAAGCTTACCATATCCAATGATGAAACTGTTCTTGAAATTGCGGCGGAGAACGGCAGGGTGATTAGAAACGATTTTCCCTTCGACCATGGTACAATAATTTATGACTCGTTCAAGAAGCTGCAGGACGAGGCAAGGTATCACGATATTATCTTTGACCTGATGCCCGAGCTTTTCACAGTCTCTGATCTTCATGGACCGTATCAGATGATACTTCAGAAAAAAGAGTCAATGCAGGCCTTCAGAAAAAGAATGTCCCATAAAATAGAGGAGACTGATCAATACGACGATACAACGGCGGCACACAAAAAATCAAAGCTGTACCGCAGGATAACATTAAAGGAGGAATAAATATGTTTGGCGAATTATTCGGAAGGATTGCGCCCGGAATGTGCAGACTTTCCGCAAACGGAGAAATTGCAGTAAAAACCTCGGCGGGGTACAAGTCTTACAATGTAAAGACAGGAAGACTTACCAACTGTAACAGCTTTGTATTTGACATTGGCGAGGATTTCTTCTTTGTTGTTCCCACAAAAAAGGCTTCTGCGGGCGATATTATTCTTGTCGGCGGCAAGCCCAAGTGCGTCCTTAAAAATGAAAATGACATTATAACGGCAATAAACTATGAGGATTCCACTATTGAAAGCATCATTCCCGAAAGACAGATGTTTTTGGGAGATATGTATTTCTTCGGGAAAATCGTTTCTATATTCGGAAACGGAAAAGGTAAGGACAAAAAAGGCTTGAACAAGGTGATGAAGTATATGATGCTCTCGGAAATGTTAAAAAGCAAGGACAATTCTCATTCTATGAATCCCATGCTTTTGATGGCAATGTCGGGAGGAGGAATAAACGAGATGTTTGACGGAATGTTTGATTTTGACGATGATAACGAGAAAGGAGAAGATGAATAATGGGCGGCGGAAGATGGAGCGTAAATTCATTTATTGATTACAGCTTACGTGCAGGCAGAAAGGTTTCGTCAAGCGGCGATATTGCCGGAAACTACTCTGCACAGGAAATGTTTAAGGTAAGGCAGATTGCGGATATACTCAATCCTTACGGGGTTGTCAGAGAATGCTGCGACAGTGACGAGCATCCCGAAACAGTTCCGGTAATTCTTGCCCTCGATGTTACGGGAAGTATGGGGAGCGCCGCTGTTGAGGTTGCCAAAAGACTTAATACGGTGATGACAAAGCTGTATGAGCAGACAAAGGACGTGGAATTTATGATAATGGGTATCGGCGATCTTGCTTATGACAAAGCGCCTATACAAGCCTCTCAGTTTGAATCGGATATACGGATTGCGGAGCAGCTGGATAAGCTTTATTTTGAAGCAGGCGGCGGCGGAAACGGTTATGAGTCCTATACGGCGGCATGGTACTTTGCCCTTAACAATACCCGTCTCGACTGTCACGGCAGAGGGAAAAAGGGGCTTATAATAACAATGGGCGACGAGCCGCTTAACCCATATCTCCCGAAGACTCCCCTTGAAGCGTCTCTTGGGGCGGGCAATGAAAAGGATATAGAAACAAATGAGCTTTACAGGGAGGTTATCCAAGGGTTTGAGGTATATCATCTTGCGGTAATTGACCAAAGATCAAGCGGCAAAAGATACGAGGATATGATAATGAAAAGCTTTGGCGAATATCTTGACGGTGAACATCTGAAAAAGGTTAATCTTAATAACATTACTCCCACAATAATAAATATTGTGACAGCCTTTGCGGGCGGGGAGACGTCAGCAGAAAAGAAAAAGGATTCGGGAAGCTTGATTTCATGGTAATAATATGATATGGAGCTGAGAATGATGAAATACAATGAGCGTGAAATAAAAGTTGTTATCGGCGCATCATACGGCGACGAGGGCAAGGGGCTTATGACAGACTATTTTTGCAGGAAAGCCAATGAATCGGGTAAAGCCTGCCTGACGGTACTCCATAACGGCGGCGCTCAGAGGGGGCATACCGTTTCCGAAAGGAACGGCGTCCGCCATGTATTTCATCATCTTTCCTCCGGAACATTTTCTTTTTCCGACACATATTTTCGGGACACCTTTATTATTAACCCTATGGTTTTTGCTGAGGAGCATTCCGAGCTTTTCCCGGATACAAAAATTTACTGCTCTCCAAATTGCAGGTGGTCAACGCCCTTTGATATGATGATAAATCAAATTGCGGAGGATTGCCGGGGCAAAAAACGCCACGGAAGCTGCGGCTTCGGCATCTGGGAAACCATGGTGAGATATGACGGCGGCAATGGGGTTCCCTTCCCCGAATTTATAGCAATGAGCAAATCAAAAAAAAGGGAGTATCTTAATATCATTCGTGATAATTATCTGCCCCGTCGGTTAAGCGAATTGGGAGTGTCCTGTCTTTCAGATAAGTGGGAGGAAGCTGTAAATAAAAACGCTCTCGCAGATAATTTTATTACCGACTGTGAATATTTTGCGGCAAATACTATAATGACAGATGACAGCATTCTTGAAGGCTATCCTTATATCGTATCAGAGGGAGCCCAGGGGCTTCTTCTCAGTCAGAAGCTCGGTGAAAACGAAAAGTACACCACGCCAAGCTTTACGGGAGCGGAAAATCCCGTAAAAATTATAGATATGCTATCGGGAAAAAATGATGTTGAGGTATGTTATGTGACACGGACATATCTCACCCGTCACGGCGCAGGTCCCTTTGAGAACGAATGCGAAAAGAAAGAGATAAATCCCGATATGACCGATATGACCAATGTTCCCAACGAATATCAGGGGACGCTGAGATACGGAAGGCTTGATGTAAAAAGCTTGCGTGAAAGGATAAATGCCGACTTTGCCAAATTTGCTTCAATACCAAAGGCTGAAATGTCATTGGCAGTCACTCACCTTAATGAAACAAAGGGTAAGCTTGTTACTCCTTTCGGGGAGACTTTGCCGGAGGACATTGGTATTAGTAAGCTGTATCGTTCTTATGATGAGTATGGAGAAAAAATTTTGTAGAATTGACCTCCTCGGAAACTTCCGAGGAGGTCTAATAAATCTTGTCTATTGTTTGATTAGAGAAAGAAAGCGAAAAAAGTTTTCCTAACACCATTATTCACTTTCAGGCATAAAATATTACAGAGGGAGGTTTTATACTAAATCTCAATAAAAATCAGACAAATCCACCGACCGGGGCGTCCCTG
>CAYMFX010000019.1:0-26263 GCA_964389845.1 uncultured Ruminiclostridium sp. | reverse complement strand
AGCTGGAGAGCAAACAACGATAAAAAATGTAAAGTATAGTGAGAACATCAAAGAATGGGGAACAAATATATGCGTAAATGATATTAATGATTTCTTTGAAAAGAAGTCTATTCCTTTGCATCTATCATTCATAAGGTCAAATTACTTAAATGAAATGACTTTTGAAGATATGATTAAGTCTAAAAGTAGTAATGCATACATTGTTTTTGCTTTTTGTTATGGAATATTATATGATGAATCTCTAAATAAAGATATTGGGCATGTTTCCTTGTTGGAAGAAGTTGATGAAAAAAGTGATATGATAAAAACATACGACCCAGGTCCACGCAACCCTGGCAGTAAAAAGGTTAAAATTGATGATATGCTGTATGCAATGAGAAGACGCGGCGGAATGTATGTATTTGAGAGAACAATTATTTGATAGCTGAAACAACTAAGAAATAACATATACATGGAGGTCATATGAGTACACATAAGTATACGGATATTTTTTTCGATTGGAATGGAACAATAATTGACGATTTAAATATTAATTTTGAAGTGATTAATTCTTTGTTGCGGAATTATGGAAAGAACACCATTTCACTAACTGAATATAGGAATGCTTTTTCATTTCCAATTAAAGATTTCTATGGACGAATTGGACTTCCAATAAATGATAAAGATTATGAAAAACTTGTTTCGGATTATTGGAGCCTTTATAAATCTAAATTACAGGATGTTCCATTAATGAATGGCATATCAGAAATTATTCATGTATTAAAGGAAAGAGGGATAAATCAATATATATTATCAGCATCTGATAAGCAAATGATTCTTGATCAATTGTCTTTATATGATATTAAAGATTGCTTTGAGGATGTAATAGCTTTGGAGAATGGTTATGCACACGGGAAGATTGAAATGGCTAAACAGTGGTTATCTACTAATAATATTTTAAAATCAAATGCGCTTATGATTGGAGATACTGTTCATGATTACGAAACAGCAAAAGCTATTAATATTGATTGTGCGTTAATTAACAAAGGCCATCAGAATTTAAAAAAATGTAATATAAATGCAGAGGTTGTTATATGTGACGATTTAAATGAATTGATTGATGTAGTTTTACAATAAAAAGAACACTGTCACATAAGTCATTCGCAAATTTATGCGTAAAATTTCTTCCTATGTAATCACTGCCACCCACAAGAGCGCTTGACTGTTAATCAAGATGTCACTGGTTCAAGTCCAGTAGGGGGAGCCACAAAAGCCTGTAAGCATTGCGTTTACAGGCTTTATTTATTTTCACGACTGGGCAGTTTGTTAACCCACCGCCCACTGAAAGGACATTTTAATATTGTAAAATCGGCAGGTAAGTTTTTAAGAATTTACCTGCCTTTTTTTGTCTTCCGAAAAGCCAATCGTTTGAAAAGACGGTTGGCTTTTTTTATTTCAGAAAAAAGGAGTAAAACCATGTTATTCATTACCAACCCCCACCTTCGAAAGCTTGAGGCTTTCATGCAAGAGGTGCCAAATTTTCCGCCTAAGGGCGCAAAGATCGATTTTGACAGCCTTGAGGACGAAATCCTGCTGTTTGAAATCGAAAACGTTATCATCAACGTTAAGCCCCCTAATGAAAATTTAAACATAAGAAAGGACAACATCATGAAATTCAGAAATACATAAATTAGGAATATATTTGTCTGAATAAGTAACTAAAAGGACGATATTTGGAACGAAAAAATCATTTATTAACGTCTATTTGTTTTTTTCTCCGATTTTCGGGGAGAAAAAAAGAGAATATCCCCTAAAAGGTGTCAATCGGGTGTCAGAAATCATAGAAAAGAAAAGAAAAGAAAAGTAAACATTATACTTCGTATAATGTTTTATGCGAAATTTCGTTTGAAGCTATGGATAGTCAGCATATTTAAGCGGTTTTATCGAATAGAGGTTATGTAAGCAGAACATCATCGGTGAACAAAGCTGAACTGTTCGTATATATCCTCCGCAATATTATTTATGGAATCGTTTATTTATACTTATACTCCAAATGTATTGGGACTTACATGCCCTGAAGCATGTGCAATTCTTTCAGAACATAATTTAAAATTTAACATACTTAAGTTTGACAATATCAATAACTATAGAGTTTCATCGCAAAATATTAAAGAAGAATATGTTTTAAAAAACACAATTATTAATAATGTTGCCGAAAAGCGCCGACAGCATGCCCGTGGAAAGCTTCAGATTGTTTTTCGCAGGCAGATAACAGAACAGCGCCGACGGCACTAACACCAAAAGCAGTAGGAAAGTATTCAGCCATTCTTTCGTAAACATAAGCTCTCCTCTTTGCCGTAGCGCTGTCTTTTGCGTATTTTTTTGAAATTGTAATCCCTTACGGTTTGTTCAATGCTTATTCGGTCTCTGATGCGCACGGGAAGGCGCTGCCCGTTTTCCATAATGCAGCAGCTGTTGTCAAAATCCGTTATGTAATCGGCGTTTGCGATTATCCCTTTGTTGATGAGGATAAAACGCTGTTCCTCCTTGATTTGCTCTGAAAATTGTCCCATTGTCATACGGCAGCGAAGGGTTCTTCCCTCCGACAAAATTATCTCGATGTAATGGGCGTCGGTAATTGCCGAAACAATATTTCCAAAAGGAACACGAATGTTTTTCCTGTCACAGTAAAGCTCCGCATATCCCTCCGGTGCAGGGAGCATTTTCATTGCATCCTTAAGCACCTCCTTGACACGCTGAGGTGAAAAGGGCTTTAGTATGTATTCAAAGGCGTGGCAGGAAAAGGCTTCGGGCATATGCTCGGCGCTGGTGGTCATAAATATCAGTATGCAGCCGCTGTCTTTGCTGCGCAGCTTCTTAGCCGTGAGAACGCCGTTGGAGCCATTCATGTAAATGTCCATAAAAACAATGGAAAATTCCTTCCCACAGCATAAAAAGCTATCTCCGTCACCGAACCTGAAGATTTCGGCTTCTATTTGGTTTTCCTCGGTAAATTCACGGCAAATTCTTTCGATTTCCTCAAGATACGCTTGTTCATCATCTACTAATGCTATTTTCATTTTCGTCACCTCGGCTAAAGCCCTTTTATATTAATATTATATCATAACAGCCTACATTTTTCAAATAAAGGCTTATACAAACCTGCCGGAAATTTGACGATTGTGCCAAAGCGTTTGAAAATTTTGAATATGGTTCACAGTATTGAAATTATCTCCGAGCGCTCCTGCTATAAAGCTGAAATAATAATTTGAAATTTTTAGATTGACCGCAATAACATTTTATAGTATAATTGATTTAAAGGACAGCAAACGCAGTAAAAAGGAGCGCCGCAAAATGAATTATAACGAAATTCTTGACAAAGTCACTTTAAAAGCATCAGCCGAAGCAAAGCGTCTCGGCGAAAAAATCCCCTACATTCCCAACGAAAAGGGATTCTATGACGATACAGGCAATTCCTACTGGTGGACTAACGGCTTCTGGGCGGGTATGCTTTGGCAGCTATATAATGCGACAGGCAACGAGCTTTTCAAGCAAACGGCGGAATCATCGGAAAAACGTCTTGATAAAATTCTTGAGACATTTGAGGGCATTGACCATGACGCAGGCTTTTTGTGGCTCCACACTGCAGGGGCAAATTATTGCCTTACTAAAAATGAACGTTCCCGTCAGCGCCTGCTTCATGCCGCCGCAATTTTTGCGGGAAGGTACAACCCCGATTTGAAGATAATACGCGCTTGGGACGGGCAGTGGATACAAGGCTTTGACACGGCGGGAGCGGCTATTATCGACACTATGATGAATTTGCCGCTTTTGTATTATGCCTCTGAAATTACAGGGGATCTTCGCTTTAATAGCATTGCAATGAAGCATGCAGACACAATGCTCCAATATATGCTTCGCCCCGACGGTTCCTCCAATCATCAGATAGTCTTTGACATAAACACAGGCGAGCTTATCGGAAAGCCCGGAGGTCAGGGATATGAAAGCGGCTCCTCTTGGTCAAGGGGTCAGGCATGGGCGGTATACGGCTTTGCTCTTTCATATCGTCATACGGAAGAAACACGCTATCTTGACGCAGCAAAAAGGGCGGCGGCTTATTTCATGTTTAATGCCGCACAAACCGATTATATTCCTCTCGCCGACTTTCGTGCGCCAAGTGAACCCGTTTATTACGATACCACGGCGGGAGCAATCGCAGCTTGCGGTCTCCTTGAAATTTCTAAGCATTTAAGCGGTTCGGAAAAGAAGGTTTATATTGACAACGCTGAAAAGCTGCTTGAAGCTATTGACAGTAAATGGTGCGACTACAATACGGAAAACGACGGCATAGTTGACGGAGGCAGCGTAAGCTATCACGAAAATAAGCATCACCAAAAAATAATTTACGGAGATTATTTCTTTACTGAAGGAATTTTAAGACTTATGGGAAAAAGCTTCCTTATCTGGTGAAAGGAGAAAATATATGTCGTTTAAACCTACGGAGCTTGATTTTGACCTCAGCCCCTACACCGGCTTAACAAGAAACAGCTGGATTGAAGCGGGAAAATATCTTTTAGAGGGGGTTTTCAAAAGCATTTCCTTGGTAAACGACCCGGTTGTGCTTCCCCGCTCTGAAACGGAAGTGACTTATCCTCACAAAAACGCTGCGGGAAATCAGCTTAAAATCGAAAAAATGGCGGAAATATTCGAGGGATTGGCTCGCACCTTGTTTATTGCCGCTCCTCTCATAAAGTCACAGCCCGATATTGAAATATGCGGATATTCGCTTCGCAATTATTATTCGTCTCAGATTTTGCGTTCCTGCACAAAGGGCGATGATAATTTTGTGGGATATTATGATGATTTGCATCAGTTGTCGGGCAGCGGCGACGATTTTCGCACTTTTCAGCAAACCGTTGAGACTTGCGCCTTGGTAATCTGTCTTGACGTTTGCAGAGAGCAGATTTGGGAGAAATACTCGAAGGATGAAAAGCAAGTCATTGCGGATTTCCTTCTCAGCTATGCACATAAAGGGACGGTACCGCAAAACTGGCGCTTGTTCAATATGCTTGACATGGCGTTTCTGCATAAGGAAGGCTATGAGATTGACAAAAATATAATGCGGGAACATGCACAGGCTATTTTAGGATATTATGCGGGCAATGGCTGGTACCGTGACGGACAGTCCTTCGATTACTACTCGTGCTGGGCGTTTAACGTTTATGCGCCTATCTGGAACGAATGGTACGGCTATGAAAACGAACCCTATATTGCAAAATGCTTTGAAGAGAATTCAAACAAGCTTATGGCAACCTACCCCGATATGTTCGATAGGGACGGCTTTGTTACAATGTGGGGAAGGAGCTGTGTATACAGAAACGCCGCCACAAGCCCTCTGTCGGAAAATATGCTGTTAAAAGAGCATTCGGTTGATCCCGGACTTGCAAGGCGCATTGCTTCGGGAGCGCTTTTGCAGTTTTTCTCAAGAGACGACTTTTTATTAAACGGCATACCCGCAATGGGTTTTTACGGTCAGTTTACGCCTTTGATACAAGGCTATTCCTGCGCCGAATCGGCATATTGGTTAGGCAAGGCGTTTTTGTGCTTAGGATTGCCCGATGACAGTCCGTTCTGGACGGCGAAGGAAAATAACGGCACATGGGATAAGCTTCAAAAGGGAGAGGTAAAGGAAACGGTTTTGGACGGTCCCGCTCTTTGTTACACCAATCATGAAGCTAACGGAGAGGTTCTGCTGAGAACGGCTAAGGTGGTAAAAAATATCGGCGACGACCACGGAATGTGGAATTATTCAAAGCTTGTCTACAACAGCAAGTTCCCTTGGGAAGCGGCTCCCTCAAAAAATGTGGAGTCTATGCAGTATGTCATTTCGGACTTTGGAGAGAACATACAAAAATGCAACGCTACCTTCTGGTGCGGAGAAAAGGACGGCGTTTTGTACAGACGGCAATTTTTCAATTACAGCTTAAATTGGGAAACACACTGGATGCAGGCGCTTAATATAGCGGATTTTCCCGTTGAATACGGAATTATCCGAGCAGATAAGCTGAGACTTTTCCGCACACCCGTAAAGCTCACCTTGGGCGCTTACGGATTTCCCGATAACGGTACGGAAATATTGCGTAAGAGCTGCGGAAGCGCAAAGGCGATGATTTTAAAGGGACACGACAAAACGGGACGGGAAAAACAGCTTGCCCTTACAATATACGACGGCTGGAATGATATAGAAATTATTAACAGTAAGGGCACTAATCCCGACTCGGAGTCCTCTATTGTGGCTTTCGCAGAAACGGAGCGTACAAAGCAGTACGGCTGTGAGCAATTTGTGCTTATTTCTCAGGTTATTACGAAGGAATCGCTTGCGGATTTTTCAGATGACGAGCTGTTCCCAATCAAGGAAATAATTTATATGGATAAGGAAAATTGCGGCAGCTACGGTCCGGTTACAATCACCTTGAATAACGGGGCTCAAAGGGTTATCGATTACGGCGGAATTGAAGGGCAAATGCGGCTGTGACGAATTATGACGAATTATTATGAATAACAAAAATGTTTTTAAATATGCAAAATGGATTTGTCCCGTGGAATTTTCGGATATTAAGCCTGTTGACGTTTTACAATTGCAAAAAACAAACGCTGAAATAAAAACTCCCAAAGAATTTCAAAACAGACATTTCCTTGTCCGCAAAGCCTTCATTGCGGAAAAACCGTTTGTTAATACATATCTGCGCATAACGGCAGATGATTATTATAAGCTGTCCGTAAACGGCAAAACGGTAGGTCAAGGTCCCGCTCAAGGATACAGCGACTGTTATTACTGGAACGAATACGGCATTGATGAATACCTTGAAGAAGGCGAAAATGAAATTTCCGTAGATTTATATTATCACGGTCTTATTTGCCGCTCATACAACAGCGGCGACAACCGTATAGGAATGCTGGCGGAGCTTTATGTGAACGGCGAATGCGTTCTCTGTACAGATGAAAGCTGGCAGTGCGCCAACTATTCCGCCTATGACAGAGAAGCGGAGGTTATCGGCTATGACACACAATTTAAGGAATATTTTGACAACCGCAAGGGCTTTGAATGGGAAAGCTGTGCGGTTAAAGAGTGTGATTACTTATTTTCTCCCTTGCCTGTAAAGTCGGTTTCCCGCTATTGCAAAACGCCTACTGAAACAACAACGCTTGATGACGGAAGCATTTTTTACGATTTCGGAAGGGAAATTACCGCAATGCTTGAAATAACCGCCTGCGGCGAAGAGGGGGACGATATACGGATACTTTGCGGAGAAGAAGCGGAGGGTACGAATGTACGAAGCTTAATGCGCTGTAACTGCAATTATGATGAGTATTTTATATTAAATTCCGGAATAAATAAGCGGGAACAATTTGACTATAAGGGCTTTCGATATGTTAAATTAATTCCCAAGGGAAATGTGAAAATCATATCGTTAAAGGCGGTAGTCCGTCATTATCCCTTTGATGAAAATTATTGCGTTTTGGAAACAGGAAATAGGCTTCTTGACGATATTTTTACATTGTGCAAAAATTCAGTCAAGTACGGCTCGCAGGAGGGGTTTGTGGACTGTCCCACACGTGAAAAGGGACAGTATTCGGGAGACCTGCTTATCACCGGCTCGGCACATTTAATTCTTACAGGCGACGGCAGCCTTATGAAAAAGGCGATTGACAACCAAATGCAGTCGATAAAGTATTCCGATACATTGTTGGCGGTAACACCCGGCTCATTGTTACAAGAGATTGCCGATTATTCATTGCTGTTCCCCTTGCTGTCTCTAAGATATTTTGCTTTCAGCAATGATAAAGCGTATTTGAAGCAAAATTTTGAGGTATGCAGAAGGCTGATAAACGGATTTCGCATTTATGAGAGAAAAGACGGTCTGCTCTGCAAGGTGTCGGACAAATGGAACTTGGTGGACTGGCCGGCAAATCTGCGTGACGGATATGATTTTAAATTAGAGCCTCCGGAAGATGAACCCCACAATGTGCTGAATGCTTTTTATATTGGCAGTGTTCTTTGTACCGAAAAAATATCGGAAATACTTAACGTTTCCTTTGAAAAAAGAAGCGAAAAGCTAATACAGTCATTTCATAATGAATTTTATGACAGTAAAAGAAAAATTTACACCGACTGCAAAAAAACAAGTCATTCCGCCCTTCATTCCAACGTTCTTCCCGTATTTTTCGGTTTTGCAAAAAAGGAAGCGTTTGAGAGCGTCTATTCCCTGATTATGACCAAGGGATTGTCCTGCGGAGTTTATATGTCTTTTTTTGTGCTTAAGGCATTGTGCAAAATGAGGCGGTATAAATCGGCGCTTGATTTGATTTTATCAAAGGACGGGCATTCATGGTATCAAATGCTTTCGGAAGGCGCAACAACCTGTTTTGAAGCATGGGGCAAGGAGCAGAAGTATAACACAAGCTTATGTCACCCCTGGGCGGCTTCTCCGATAATTATTTTGAAGGAAGATATTTTGCCTAATATATCCGATATATGATACTATTATTAACCGATTAAAAACCGGAAAAATAGTATTAATCGGTTAATAGTGCTTTGAAAGAGGGGAGCAATAGCTAACCGAGAATAAACCTCTTGATTTTCTTCTCCTCGGCATTGGGATTAAGCTTCAATATCTGCTTTCTGATTTTTTCACAGCATTTATCGGGATTAAGTGTCAGCGCCTTTTTCGCCTCGTCCTCCCAGAATCCCTCCACCGTGCACAGCACGGTGCTGTTCCAGCCGTATTCCTCGCCGCTCTTGTTCCGCTTCCTTACAGAGCCGCAGAGAGTTATCAGCATTTTCATCTGCAAATCCACAACAGCCTTTTCAAGCTTAGCCCCGTCCTCTTTCGAGGTAAAGCCGCCCAATGTCCTCAGTTCATGCTTTGGAATGCCGTCATATTGCCGTATAATCTCGTAAACCCGTTGGCTGAACTCGGAAATTTCTCCGTCGGCGCACATCGCTTTGTAGTCCCGCCCGTTTCTTCTTGCACAGATAAAATCGGCGTACCACTTTTTTGCAATATATCCGCTTGACTTAAAAAACAGCTTAGCGTAGGCAATATCGTCTCTTTCGTTAAGAACCCTTATTCGCCATTCCCAAGGGTCGGTTTCCGGGTCTCCTGTGTGCCAGCGCACAGGGGTATCCTCAGGCGCTTGTGTCCAGTCAAAATTGACGATTGCAAAAATGCCCTTGTCATTGCCGCCGCCCATTGAAAAGCCGCTTTTTAATAACTCTTCGCAAAATTCGCTGTAATTCTTTACCATATCCGCCTCTTATACTAATTCCGTTTTAAAAATGTGCTAACGTTTTTAAAATATTCGGCGAAGCCGAATACGCCGCCGAAGGCGGTGCGGAATGTACGTTCAATACTATTTCTTGACGTGACGAAGTCACGTCGGTTCCGCTGAAAGCGGAACCATTAAAAACGTTCAAAGAACGTTTTTAAATTAGAAATAGTATTAGAATTTGTATTTATCCTCGAAATCAAAGGTTGCAAAATAATCCTTCGGAGTTTCCGCACGTCTTATAAGCTTAAAGCTGCCGTCGGGCTTTAATAATATCTCCGAGCTTCTTAATTTTCCGTTGTAGTTATAGCCCATTGAAAAGCCGTGAGCGCCGGTGTCGTGAATAATTATGTAGTCGCCTAGATCTATTTTCGGCAGCATTCTGTCCACCGCAAATTTGTCGCAGTTCTCGCAAAGACCGCCTGTTACGTCATACATATGGTCGCAGGGCTGATTTTCCTTTCCCGCAACGGTAATGTGATGATATGCTCCGTATATGGCAGGGCGCATCAGGTTAGCGGCGCAGGCGTCAAGACCGATATACTCCTTGTAAATGTGCTTTTCCCTTATTGCCTTAGCCACAAGGTGACCGTAAGGCGCAAGCATAAACCGTCCTAACTCGGTGAATATTGCCACATCGCCAAGACCGGCGGGAACAAGTATCTTGTTGAACGCCGCTTCAACCCCCTTTCCGATAACCTCTATATCGTTGGCGGGCTGGTCGGGACGGTAAGCAATGCCCACTCCTCCCGAAAGATTGATAAAGCTAAGCTCTGCTCCGACCTTTTCCTTTATTTCAACGGCGGTTTTAAACAAAATCTCCGCCAGCACAGGATAGTAATCATTGGTAAGCGTGTTGGAAGCCAAGAAGGCGTGCATTCCGAACCGCTTTGCCCCCTTTTCCTTAAGCAGCCTGTAGCCCTCGATAAGCTGGTCGTGGGTAAAGCCGTACTTAGCGTCCTTGGGGGTGTCCATAACGTTGCCCTTTTCCGAGGTCTTGAATTCTCCGCCCGGATTGTAGCGACAGCTTATTGTTTCGGGAATCCCGCAAAGTCTGTCCAGCACCTCAATGTGAGTGAAATCGTCAAGGTTTATCTGCGCTCCAAGCTTTCTTGCCAAAAGGAAGTCTTGGTCGGGAGTGGCGTTGGAGCTGAACATAATGTCTTTACCTTCTGCTCCCACCTTATCCGACAGCATAAGCTCGGTGTAGGAGGAGCAGTCGAAGCCGCAGCCCTCCTCCATCAATATTTCCATAATATAAGGATTAGGCGTTGCCTTTACCGCAAAATATTCTCTGAAGCCTTTGTTCCATGAAAAGGCGGATTTAAGGCGCTTTGCGTTTTCCCTTATACCTTTTTCATCGTAAATATGGAATGGGGTAGGATAAATTTTAGCTATTTCCTCAATTTTTTCTTTGGTAACAAACGGTATTTTTGTCATTTTTTGTCTCCCTTTTTAAAATATATAGTTAAATAATCCCATAAATATTAAAATTGCCGTAGCTGCAAGCTTTGCTATCAGCGCAAAGGTGCGAAGTCCGCTTTCCTTACGGTATTGATAAGCCTTTTCCTCCTGTTCGTACCGCTTATTTTTTATCAGGGCATTGCCGTGGGGCAAAAAGCTCATAGAGGTAAAACCGAAATATGCAAATGCCTCCAATATTATGCTCATCATCAGCATATTGCGCTTAAGGATCTCCGTTTCACGGTCGCAAAAATTATACAACAAAATCAGCGCTGCCGTTATCCACAGCACCGCTAATCCTAATGTGACCCATTCGAGAATAAATTGGTAACGCTTATATTTTGTTCTTATTATCATATTCGGTTAAATGTTCATATATTTTTCCAAGAACTTAATTGACATTTTTATCCACTGCTTGCAGTTATCATTGTAAAAATATTCGTTCCAGCCCGTATTTTTCGAGCAGTCGGAAAGCCCGTGAGGACCTTCATCGAACATATGAAGCTCGCAGGGCACCTTATTTGAAACGCAGGCTTTTGCAAAAACCAAGCTGTTATGAGCGGAAACGCTGTCGTCGTTAGCGGTGCACCAGATAAAGCAGGGCGGAGTTTTGGGAGTGACACGATTCTCCAAGGAAAGACGGGAAAGCTGTGAGGAGGTAGGCTCTTCTCCCAAAAGAACGTTAAAGCTGCCCTTGTGAGGAGAGGTAATGCCGCTTATAACGGGATAGCTGAGAATTGCGGCGTTGGGGCGAATGTCGGCAGGCTCACAGCCGATAGTATTAACGATAGCGCCGTCGCTCCACATTGTAGCAAGACAGCCGGCAAGGTGTCCTCCTGCGCTTGCGCCCCAGACGGCTATCTTATCCTTGTCAATGTTAAATTCATCGGCTCTTGCTCTTATCTTGTACATTGCGTAGGCGGCGTTTATGATAGCGGCGGGGAATTTTTTTTCGCATGTGTAGTACAGCACAAAGGCGTTGTACCCTTCCGCAAGATACCTCATTGCAATAGGCTCCGCTTCGCGCTCCGAGCAGTATTCGTAGCCTCCGCCGGGAAAAATAATGATTGCGGGGCGGCTGTTTCCGAAGGGAACGCTCTCCACCTTGTCCAAAAGATACGCTTTGACATATGCGGTTTTTTCATTGTTGAGATAAAAAACTTTGTTTTTCATAAGTGCAACCTCTTTTTTTAAGACAGCTTTGACTGTGTTTTTTCAAAAAATTTTTCGGATTTTACAATAAACCGCTCATGAACGCCCTCGCCTATATCGCCCCCGTTGTTGAAGGCTCTCACCTTAAACACTAACCTTCTTCCGTCAACCTCTATAAGCTCGCTTTCGCAGGTGACCCTGCATCCAATGGGAGTGGCGCTGATATGCTTAACGTTTATTAAGGTTCCAACGGTAGCTTCTCCCTCGTTCAGAAAGTCCGAAACGCTTTCCATAGCGGTCTTTTCCATAAGGGCTATCATGGCGGGAGTGGCAAATACCTTAAGAGTTCCGCTTCCGTGAGCAGCTGCGGTGTCCTTTTCGCCTACCGTAAGGGTAAGAGTGTTTTTTATTCCGATTTCCATATGTATCCTCGGTTTTTTGATATGTAATTTTATTTTGTTAATCATATTATAGCATTATGAAATGCGTTTGTCAATATAAGTGTCGGAGGGAAGGCTGATAAAAAGCCCGAATAATTTCCATAAAGAATTTATCCAAGCTTTCATCTTATTATGTTTTCCTGCTTCAATAATTTTTTATTTCAAAAATCCCTCAATAATTTTTTGCTCCGCTTCCTCCTCGGTAAGTCCCAAGGTTCTGAGCTTAAGTATCTGCTCGCCGGCGATTTTTCCGATTGCCGCTTCGTGAATAAGCTGAGCGTCGGGGTGTGCGGCGGTAAGCTCGGGGGCGGCGTTTACCTTTGCGTTGTCGGCGATTATGGCGTCGCATTCGGAATGTCCCGTACAAGGTGCGTTTCCCTTTATTACAGAGCGGTAATTCTGTACCGAGCTGCCCTTTGCTACCGAGCGGGAAATCAGGTCTACTCCCGAATTTTCTCCGTTAAGCTCCACCTCAAAATCCGTGAATGCAGTCTGCTCATAATCGGTCATTATCGCCTCGTGGATTATGAGCCTTGAATCCTTTTCAAGAACCGCTTTGGTCTTGCGGTTGGTGCGGTCTACTCCCTTTATCTGTGTGGACTCGATTTCCAGTACGGCGCCTTCTTCAAGAAAAGCCTCCGTCACCGGATCAATCGTTCTTGTGCCGTCTCCCTGTCCTGTGCCGATATGCTTTTCACGGTATATAACGTGGGAATTTTTACCGAGAAAAAAGCGGTGAATTCCGTTGTGCTTTGCTGTCTCGTGGGTGTCGGTGTGCACGCCGCAGCCTGCCACAATGATTATATCCGCATTTTCTCCGATATAGAAGTCGTTGTACACAAGGTCGTCCACATTGCCCTTAGTTACACAAGCGGGGATAGATACTGTTTCATTCTTTGTGTTTGGCTTCACCTTGATGTCTATTCCCGGCTTATCCGTTTTTGTGATTATATCGATATTTTCGGTTACGGCACGTCCTGCGCACTGTCCGTTTTCTCTGATATTGTATGCTCCCGCAAATTTCCCCGACCAATCGGAGACAACGTTCAGCAGTTTTTCTGTTATCAGCTCCATTGTAATGCTCCTTAAAAAAATTTTCGATTGGAACCCGCGTTTAGTATTTCAGCGACGGGCAAACCTCGCATTTCATATCCTTATTCAGCAGCTCAGGAAGCACCTCTTCTCTTGTGCCGTTATTCTTCACCTCGCCGCCGCTTATTACGACGATCTCGTCCGCAACGGACAGTATTCTCTCCTGATGAGAGATTATAACAAGGGTTTTATCGTGTTTTCTTTTCAGCTCGTCAAAGACGGTAATCAGACTGTTGAAGCTCCATAAATCTATCCCTGCTTCAGGCTCGTCAAATACCGCAAGCTTTGAAGGGCGTTCAAGTACGGTGGCTATCTCAATGCGCTTTATCTCTCCGCCCGACAAGGAGCCGCTTACCTCTCGGTCTATATATTCTCTTGCACACAGTCCCACCTTGCTGAGAACGCTGCACAAGCCCTCCTCCGACAGCGAGTCCTTTGCGGAAAGCTCGATAAGGTCACGAACGGTAAGACCCTTAAAGCGGACAGGCTGCTGAAATGCGTAGCTTATTCCTTTTTTTGCACGCCGTGTAACGTCGGAATCGGTAATGTCCTCGCCGTCTAAAATGATTTTACCCGACTGAGGCTTTTCAATACCCGCTATAATTTTTGCAATAGTGGTTTTTCCGCCTCCGTTGGGTCCTGTTATTGCCAACAGACGGTTGTCGGGAACGGTAAAGGAAACCCCCTTCAGTATCTCGTCCCCCTCCGGCGTTGACCATTTTATATCTTTAAGCTCAAGCATTGTTTCACTTCCTTTTGAAATTAGTATTATGCGCTTTTGATATTATATACTATTTTTGTAGCATTTGCAAGCGGTTGATATAAACTTTTTAAAAATGTTTATATACTGCTGCCGAACTCTGATTATACTTTGCTGCACTTTGTGATTTTATCAAAAAAACATTCATTGGCATTGAACAAGGGATAAAAATGTGTTATACTGTAATCGGAGTATATGTTTGGGTTTATCCGTTTAAATAATTTCGTTTCAAAGGAGGCGTATTTATGATGCCCGAAAAAATAAACGGCTGTTTATCCGTAGGAACAGCTTATACGGTTAAGAACAACAATTCAAAAGGCGTGGATTTTATGAAGCTTGTGGCTGAGGAATCGGAAAAGCTATCGGGTTATGATTGCGATAATGAAGAGATAAATGAAGAGGAGCTCGAAGAAACGCTTGAGCAGCGCAAATTTGACGACGGCTTCTGCGAGCCCTCGGACGAGGAAATCAGGCGTTACAGAGCCGCTCAGAAGCTTAAAGCCGAAAAACTCAGAATGTATGCGAAAAATTTAGCGGAAAGCGGAATGAAGCGCAAAATCAACGAGCAGGAAAATATGCGGCGCTATATCAATAAGACCACGGACGGACTGTACTACCCTGTCAAGGTGAATCCCCGCATCATAAAAAGCGGGCGCTTGTACAGAAATTGCGGTATTATTTTTTAATCGCCAAAAGACACTGCAAATAAATAATTATAGGCGGGACAAGCAATGAAAACGGGGCTTAAAATTTCTTATGCGGCCGCCGCAGCCGTCTTATTATTTGGAATAATCGGCAGCGTCCTTGTGCTGAAAAAGCCTTCGGGGAATATGGTCAGGATAGTAAGAGACGGAGAGGTTTTGTATGCCTTCGATTTAAGCAAAACGGAGGCTCAAACCATTCGCATTGACTATGAAGGCAGCTATAACATAATAGAGATTGCCGAGGGCAGAATCCGCGTTAAGGAAGCGGCGTGTCCCGACAACACCTGTGTTAAAATGGGCTGGCTCAGCGGCAGCACGCCTATTGTATGCCTTCCCAACCGATTGGTAATTGAATTTTCCGATAAGAGCAGCGAGGTTGACGCAGAAGCAAGATAAAGGGAGTGATGATTTTATTGTCCGAGAAGCTTAAAAGGCTTACCCAGCTGTCTCTGCTTACGGCAACGGCTTTGATAATTTTTGTGGTTGAGCTTCAGATACCCAATCCCACTCCCATTGCGGGAGTTAAATTAGGACTTGCCAACATAATAACCGTTTACGGAGTTTACCGCTACAAGGCGGGTGAGATAGCCTTGGTGCTTTTGGTGCGGATACTCCTTGGGGGTATTTTCGGGGGCAATCCGTCGGCTGTCATCTACAGTCTTGCAGGCGGCGTTTTCTGTTTGTTGGGAATGCTTTTGCTGAAAAGAATAATTCCCGAAAACCGGCTGTGGCTGTGCAGCGTGTTAGGGGCGGCGCTTCACAACGTGGGACAAATTCTCGCCGCATATATTGTAATGGGAATGGCGGCGGTGTTTGTGTACCTGCCCTTTCTGCTTGTAAGCGGCTGTGCTGCGGGAGCAATTACGGGAATCTGCGCTCAAATTTTGGTTAAAAGACTGAGGGGAAGGGGGAATAAATCGGATTGAAGCCGCAAATCAATAAAGTAAAGGCGGCGGCTGTGATTGCCGCTTTGTTAATGTCAGGCTGTGATTTCTCCGATACAAACGAGCCTTATTCGGCGGAATATATTGCTATGGACACTCTTATCTCCTCAACGATTTACGGAGAAAATGCAGAATCGGTTTCGGAGGCGGTAAAAAATGAGGTTTTGCACTTGGAGGACTTATTTTCCGTAACCGATGAGAAAAGCGATATATACAGCCTCAACAACGCTGGGGGCGAGGCTGTCGAGGTTGACCCCGAAACCTTTAAGCTGCTGCAATTTTCTTTGGAAATGTGCGAAAAAACCGAGGGCGCTCTTGACATTACGTTGTACCCCGTAGTAAGGGAGTGGGGCTTCACAACGGGCGATTATAAAATACCCGATGACGAAGCATTGTCGGCATTGCTGAAAAATGTTGATTACAGAAGGGTGAGCTTTGAAAATAATAATACCGTTACTATTCCCGAAGCGGCAAGGCTTGATTTGGGGGCAGTGGCTAAGGGCTATGCGGGAGACAGAGTTATAGAGATAATGAAGGAGCATAATATAACCTCCGGGCTTATCAGCTTGGGGGGCAATATTCAGGCGCTGGGCGGAAAGCCCGACGGCACAGACTGGCGTGTGGGGGTTCAGAATCCGTTTAGCTACGGTTATGTCTGCACCTTGAACATCAGGGACAAGGCGGTAGTGACCTCGGGAAATTACGAAAGGTATTTTGAGGAGGACGGCAGGCGCTACTGGCATATAATCGACCCCTCCGACGGCAAGCCCGCCCGCAGCGGTATCGTTTCCGCAACCATAATTTCCGACAGCGGCGCATATTCCGATGCGCTTTCCACCGCCGTTTTCGTAATGGGGAAGGAGAAGGCTTTACAGCTTCAGGAGCGGCTGGGAAATTTTGAGATGATATTGGTTATGGAAAACAAGGAAGTGTATTACAGCGAGGGCGCTAAAGAAATGATTGCCGACAGATAAAGAAATAATTAAAGGAAAATTAACTAACTATGCTTAAAGAAATACTGAACAATAAAACCTGCGCCCGGTGTCAAATCTGCTGTTTGTTTGACAGCAGCGATATTTGGGAAATGCCGCTGATAACTCCCGAATTGTCGGAGAGAATCGCAAAGGATTATCCCGAAATAAAAATGAAACCGGTAAGCGAAAAGGCGCAGTGCAAGGTCTTTGATGCGGATTACGGCAAGGACGGCTTAGCCCATTGCCCGATGCTTACCGAAAAGGGCTGCGCTCTCGGAGACGAAAAGCCCTTCGACTGTCGGATATGGCCCTTCAGACTGATGAAAAAGGGGAATCTGCTGTTGCTGACTCTATCCCCTGTATGTCCCTCGGTTTCGGGACTTCCCGTTGATAAGATTTCCGAATTTGCTCAAAAAATTATTCCCGATATACTTGCGGAAGCAAACAGAAATCCCGAGATGATAAAGCCTTATGAAGCGGGCTACCCCGTGTTCTGGGTGGGAGAGTGACAATGGAGGACTTCTATACAAGAACCCGTTCGCTTTTGGGTGATGAAGCGGTTGAGAAGCTGAAGAAAGCACGGGTGGCGGTGTTCGGACTTGGGGGAGTCGGCTCTTATGCCGTGGAGGCATTGGCGAGGGCGGGAATAGGCTCGCTGCTCCTTATTGACGGCGATGTTATTGCCGAATCCAACATAAACCGACAGCTTTATGCTTTGACAGACACTGTGGGAAAGGACAAGGCTGCTTTAGCAGAAGCCCGCTGCCGCAAAATCAACCCGAATTGTGAGATAGACGCAAGAAGGCTTACGGTAACGCCTGAAAATATAAACGAGCTGCCATTGTCGGACTGCGGTTATGCGGTAGACGCAATTGACGATGTTAAAGCAAAGCTTGCTGTTATTGTAAGGTGCAGGGCTTTGGGAGTGCCTGTTATAAGCTCAATGGGTACGGGGAATAAATTAGATCCTACCAAGCTTGTTGTCACCGATATTTATAAAACCTCAGTCTGTCCTCTTGCAAGGGTAATGCGGCATGAGCTTAGGAGGTTAGGCGTAGACAAGCTTAAGACGGTTTATTCGGAGGAGGTTCCCGTTGTTAATTGCCGACCGCCTGCAAGCATTAGCTTTGTTCCCTCGTCTGCCGGTTTGATTATTGCGGGGGAGGTAGTTAAGGATTTGATTTCTGCGAAGACCGAATAGTTTTGATACAGGTGTGAAAAATTTGCAACAGCTATTGACAAACGGCAGCAAACGCAATATAATATATATTGCGCACCTCAAAAGCACAATATCTTGAGGTCGCTATTATGGGCTATCTGCTTAGTTTTCGGATACGCCCTAACCGGAGGTCATAAATGATTACTAAAATTCTAAAACGTGACGGAAGAACGGCTTCCTTCAGCGTAGCAAAAATTGCCGACGCAATTTATAAAGCCGCAGAGGCTGTAGGCGGCAGCAACTATGATTCTGCGCAGGAGCTGGCGGGAAAGGTTTGCGAGCTTCTCGAAAAGGACGGATTCGGAAGCGATAATCCCCCTGCGGTTGAACAGGTACAGGATGCGGTTGAAAAGGTATTGGTGGAAAACGGACACGCCAAGACCGCCAAGGCTTATATTCTTTACCGTGCGGACAGGACAAGAATCCGTGAGATGAACACGGGGCTTATGAAGATTTATGAGGATCTTACCTTTAAGCCCGCCATGGAAAGCGATATGAAGCGTGAAAACGCCAATATAGACGGCGACACGGCTATGGGAACTATGCTGAAATACGGCTCCGAGGGCGCTAAGCAGTTTAACGAGATGTATGTATTGCCGCCGGAGCAGTCCAAGGCGCATATTGACGGCGATATTCATATTCACGACCTTGATTTCTTTACGCTTACCACCACCTGCTGTCAAATAGACTTAATAAAATTGTTTCATGACGGCTTTTCCACAGGACACGGCTATCTGCGTGAGCCTAACAATATAGGCAGCTATTCGGCATTGGCTTGTATCGCTATTCAGAGCAACCAGAACGACCAGCACGGCGGTCAGTCTCTTCCCAACTTTGACTACGCTATGGCGGAGGGAGTTAAAAAGACCTACAAGCAGCTTTACAAAAAGAATATAGTCAGGGGCATCGGATTTAAGACGGGGAAAACCGACCCCGAAGAGATTGAAAAGAGCGTTACCGAATATATGGACGCTTTGGCTAAGGAGGGGCTTGTTCCCACTCTTGCGGGAGACAGCAGCTACGGTGCAAGGGAAAAGGAAGCCCTTACGAAAATTCTCGGGGACGAGAAGCTTGCCGCAAATATTCAGGAATATACAAAGAAGCTGAGCTTTAAGGAAACGGACAGAGCCACCTATCAGGCAATGGAAGCCTTAGTCCACAACCTTAACACCATGAACAGCCGTGCGGGCGCACAAACGCCCTTCAGCTCCATAAATTACGGCACAGACACCTCTATCGAGGGGCAAATGGTGATAAAGAACATACTCCTTGCGGAAGAAGCGGGCTTAGGCAACGGCGAAACGCCTATTTTCCCGATACACATTTTCAAAATCAAGGAAGGGGTAAACTACAACGAGGGCGACCCCAACTACAATTTGTTCAAGCTTGCCTGCCGTGTAAGTGCAAAGCGCTTGTTCCCCAATTTTTCATTTATCGACGCACCCTACAATCTTCAGTATTACAAGCCCGGGGATTACAATACCGAGATTGCATACATGGGCTGCCGCACCCGTGTTATAGGAAACGTTTACGACCCAAGCCGCGAGATAGTGACGGGAAGAGGAAACCTTAGCTTTACCTCCGTTAATCTTCCCCGCCTTGCTATTTTGGCGGAGCATGATTTGGTTAAATTTTTTGAGCTGCTGGAGGACAAAATGAACCTTGTGGTGGAGCAGCTTAAGTACCGTTATAAGATTCAGGCGCAGAAGAAGGTGCGCAATTATCCTTTCCTTATGGGACAAGGCGTGTGGATAGACTCGGAGAAGCTGAGCACTGACGACAATATCGGAGAGATATTAAAGCACGGTACATTGTCAATGGGCTTTATTGGACTTGCGGAATGTCTTAAGGCGCTTATAGGCGTTCATCACGGCGAAAGTCCGAAGGCTCAGGAGTTAGGCTTAAGAATCATCGGAAGAATGAGACAGCGAATGGACGAGGAGAGCAAGAAAACGGGAATGAATTTCTCACTGCTTGCAACTCCCGCAGAAGGTCTTTCGGGCACCTTTGTGCGCAAGGACAAGAAACGCTTCGGAGAGATAAAGGGCATTACCGACAAGGAATACTACACCAACTCCTTCCACATTCCCGTAAGCTTTAAGATAGACGCTTTTTCCAAGATAAAGCTTGAAGCGCCCTATCATGCTCTTACCAATGCGGGACATATCAGCTATATAGAGCTTGACGGCGACCCATTGAAGAATTTGGACGCATTTGAACAGGTTATACGGTGTATGAAGGAATCGGGAATAGGCTACGGTGCGATAAATCACCCTGTGGACAGCGATTCGGTTTGCGGATATACGGGGATTATCGGAGATGTTTGTCCCAAGTGCGGACGCAGAGAGGAAGAACACGCTGTAGCAAGAGAAAGAGTTGAGAGAATTAAGGCAGAGGGTTGAGAAAATTAAGTTTAAGAAAAAAGAAAAAAGAAAAATATAAAAGGAGCGGCGAAGCCGCGCTTCGGACGTTAAAAATAAGCCCGTCAAAACCTTTGCTTAGTTTTGACGGGCTATTGTTATGATTAATAATACTAACTTGCGCTGAATACGGAAATCAATTTTTACCGTGCAAGGTAAACCTTGCAGGAAAACAAATGCTTACCACAAAAGGGGAAGCCCTCTCTTGCAGGGCTTCCCCTCTTTCAAAACGCCCCACCGGGTCGTTTTGAAATTCACCCTTTTCGGAGCGCCCTTCGGCTAAGGATTTCGCAGCCTGCGGGCAGCGACCAAAGGGCTTTGCCCTTTGGAAACCTACCACTCTTTGAAAAGGGTGGACGGAAACTTTAATCCGCTAAAATTTATAACTTTTTTCTATAAAAATATGAAAATTGATTTCCGTGTGCGCCGAACGGTTTTTCTTGACACTTTATCTAAACAATGATAAAATAAAATACAGTTATAGAATCAGCTGTGAAAAATTCATTTGAAGCATCGAAATTTTTACAGCCTATTCCCAATATAAACTAAGGAAACAAAAATGCAGAAGTTACAGCTTTTAAAGGATATATTCGGTCACTCCTCCTTTCGTGAGGGACAGGAAAAGGCGGTTGACCGACTGCTCACAGGCGGAGACCTGCTGGCGGTAATGCCGACGGGAGCGGGAAAATCAATTTGTTATCAGCTGCCCTCGGTTATGCTGCCGGGCATATCGCTGGTTATCTCGCCGCTTATTTCGCTTATGAAGGATCAATCAATGTCGCTCACGCAAAACGGGGTTGCTTCCGCTTTTGTGAACAGCTCGCTTTCTTCGGAGGAATATTCGTTTACCATGCAGCTCGCCCGACAAGGGTATTACAAGATACTGTTCGTTGCTCCCGAAAGACTTGACAGCGAAGCCTTCCGCAGGTTTGCGCAAAATGCGAATATCTCCCTCATAACCGTTGACGAGGCTCATTGCGTAAGCCAGTGGGGACAGGATTTCCGACCAAGCTATCTTCATATAAAGGAGTTTATCGAAACGCTCCCCAAAAGACCGCCGGTAGGAGCCTTTACTGCCACTGCCACCGAAAAGGTGAGAGAGGATATAATAGAGAAATTAGGTCTTGTACAGCCTATGGAGATTGTTACGGGATTCGACCGTCCGAACCTGTTTTTTGAGGTAATTAAGGCGGACCCGAGAGTAAAGCCCGCTGCCCTTAAAGCTTTATTGGAAAGGTTTTCCGACAGAAGCGGCATTGTGTACTGCTCCACCCGCAAGCAGACTGAACAGGTTTATTCACAGTGCCTTGAATGGGGCGTTGAAACGGTTATGTATCATGCCGGGCTTCCCGATGAAACAAGAATAAAAAGTCAGGATGATTTTATTTTTGACAGGGCAAGGGTTATGGTTGCCACAAACGCTTTCGGAATGGGTATTGACAAGTCTAATGTGGGTTTCGTTATCCATTACAGTATGCCCAAAAGCCTTGAAGCCTATTATCAGGAGGCGGGGCGTGCGGGACGCGACGGAACGGCGGCGGACTGCGTATTATTGTACAGCGGGGCGGACTTAAACACGGCGCTGTATTTTATCGACAATATGTCGGGGGACGAGCTGACGGAGGAGCAGCTTGCGACCGTTAAAAGAGAAGACAGAAAAAGGCTTGACGCAATGGTGGAATACTGCACCACCCCGGAATGTCTCAGAAGGTATTTATTGAAATATTTCGGGGAGGAGTGCGAAAGCTGTTCGGGCTGCTCCAACTGTAACGGAGAGTTCAGGGAAGAGGATATTACCGACCCTGCAATGCGCATTTTAAGCTGCGTTTTTCGTCTTAAGGAAAGACACAGGCAATTCGGCTCGGGAATGGTCTGCGATATTCTGAAGGGCAGCAAAACCGAGCGGCTTATGCAAAGCAGGTTAGACACCCTTTCCACCTACGGGATTATGTCGGGGTATGACAAGAAGCGGATAAACGAGCTTATAAATCTGCTTGTCAGCGACGGGTACTTAGGGCGCACCGACGACGAATACAGAATGCTGTACATAACCGAAAAGGGAGACGGAGCAGTCAAAAAGCGTAAGAAAATAACCGCTAAGGTACTGATAAAAAAGGAAGATATTTTTGAGCCGTTTAAGGGCAATGTGACTGTTCCCAAAAAGGTTTTCGCTGTTCAAAGCACCGATATTGCCGACGGTGAGCTTTTGAAGCGGCTGAAGGATCTGAGATTTAGATTAGCAAAGGCTCAGGGACTTCCCGCCTATATGATTTTCAGCAATGCCTCCTTAGAGGATATGGCGGCTAAGCAGCCTCTTAATGAGACTGAATTTCTCCGGATAAACGGAGTGGGAGAAGCTAAGCTTCAAAGGTACGGAAAAACATTTATTGATGAGATAAAGGCGTTTGTTGAGGGAACGGACGAATTCTGAGAAGGAGTTAATATGAATTTGCAGATATTCGGCACAAAAAAGTGCTTTGATACAAAGAAGGCTCAAAGATTTTTTAAGGAAAGAGGAATAAAATTTCAGTTTATCGAGCTTTCCCAAAAGCCTATGAGCAAGGGGGAATTTAATTCGGTATGCGCCGCTGTGGGAGGAATCCACAAGGTGATAAATATCGAGAACGAGGATTATTTTCAAGTAAAGTATTTGCTTCCCGATGCTCAGCTTGAAAAATTATTGGAAATGCCGCAGCTTTTCAGAACGCCGATTGTGAGAGACGGTAAAAGAGCCACTGTCGGGTATTGTCCGGAGATATGGAAAGAATGGATTTTAAAAGCTTAATTATTAATTTGCTTTCTGTTAAACACAACAAAGCTTCCCGCAATAAACAAGGCAATTGTAACCAAAATAACAATAACTCCCGTCCCAATATCCAATCCGTAATCCGCACCGATAGGGTTGTACCAGTTTTGTATCCTGAGAAAAGCGTCGTTTCTGATTTCATTAAGATTCATAACATAGGGCACGGGGGTGTATTTCAGGAAAGGCAAATTGTATAAAAGATTTCTCCAGGAAAACTCGGAAACCAGCTTACCGAAAGCAAATACAAGGGTAGCAGCCGCTATGGAGAACACGCCCTTGCTGAAAATAGCGCCGAGGAAAAATGCAAAGGACATAATCATAAAAGCGGATAAAATGTCAAGTCCCCCGTTCCTCAAAGCATACAGTATGGGCGTTATTTCTCCGCCCCTTCCCGATACAAATTCAAGGCAAGGCTCGCTAAGGTCTCCCCAGCCGAAGAAAGCCACGGTGGAAATAAGCGTGAGTCCCTCGCTTATTATGAACATACCCCCGCAGAACAGAACCACGGTCAGCAGCTTGGACAGCAGCAGCTTCCACCTTGCACAAGGTCTGATAACAAGAAGCCTGATTGCTCCCGAACTAAATTCCGAGGGCATAATCACCGCCGCCAAAAAGATTGTAAAGAACATAACGATGTATACGTTTACGCCGGTAAAACTGATGAAATTCCTTTTGGCAGACAGGCTTCCTTCATCGTCGCCGGGTAGTACCTGATTTTCAGTTAAATATAGAATGGCTTTCGCAGTGTTTATATAATCCTCTCCCGCCTTTTCGGCATAGTTATCTGCATATTCCTTATAAGTTCCGTACTTGGCAATCGGCGTTCCCCAAAGGTCGGAGTAATATACGCTCGAGTTCTCGAAATTGCTCTCATCGTTTGGCGCATAGGCGTAAGCGCTGTCTAAAATAGTTTCAAATCTGCGGCTTATATAGGCTGAGATAACTTCATCGTTTTCATCGTCAACATCGGCAAACTTCTCCCAGCATTCCGCCTGTATCTCCAAGGCGCTGCACAGATTAAGCTGAGTGTAATAATCGTGAGGATTACCGCTGTCTAACTCATATTTTTTCTGCGCTTCTTCAAGCTTTATTTTTTCTTCGGCAAGTCTTTCTCTCACCTCCGCCGCCTGTATTTCGGAATACTCCTTCTTGCCCGAGGTGATTTTCTCCCTGACTTTATCGAGCCACTTTTGCGTTTCTTTAATATATTCGGGAATATTATTCTCATTATACGGCTTCTGGTCGTAGGAGGTGCTGTATTCTTTCATATCTTCAATCTGATAGTAAACAAAGCTCTTGCTCAGAGGTTCGTATCCTATCCCGCCTTGATAAAAACCGCCGCCGTATAAACCAAATGCTTCGGCGACTTCATCTAAGGGATACCCGTCCCTCAGCGCATGCAGAACCACCATTGATCTCGAAAGCTCTTCAAGCTGATATGAATACATTCTTCTCCAGCCGCTTGTATCTATCTTGTTGTCAATGTAGAATTTTTCGACTTCCATCATACTCTTTGCCGAGTAGCTTCTCAGGTCGTCTCCGCCGAATTGTTCAGATTCTTGTTTGTAAAACTCGTACATCTTTTGGTGACTTTCCACGCTGCCGTCGAATGTATAAAGAAAATCGGGGGTATTATACCTTGTATAGGGAGCGGCGCCTACGGCGATAAGCAAAATAAATATTACGGAAATTTTCCAGCCGATTTGTGAAAATATTTTTATAAATTCATTTTGTATCAGTCTGAGTATCATTGACCTACTCCTCCCTCCGGCGTGTCGCCGATAATATCTATAAATGCGTCCTCCAAGGTCTTTGTGACGGGAACAACGCCGCTGACATTAACATCAGCCAAAGCAAGCGCCTTTACAAGCTCCGAAACCCTTTCCTTTTCGACAGCCACCTCTAATCCGTTTTCGTCAATGCTGTACTTCAGTCCCATATTTTGGGCAACCTGTGCCGCCTGTTGGGTTTGTTCGGTGTTTATCCGATAGCTTGTGCTGCCGTTATTCTTGGCGGTGCGTATCTCTTCCATTGTCATATTGCTTACCACAACTCCGTGATTGATAATGCACACCCTGTCGCACATCTGCTCCAATTCAGCAAGCATATGACTGGACACAAACACCCCGCAGCCCTCCTCATTTGCAAGCCGCTTAAATATATCTCTCAGCTCCTTGATGCCCGCCGGGTCAAGCCCGTTGGTAGGCTCGTCCAATACCAACAGCTTAGGTCGGTGCAGTATAGCCTGTGCAATGCCGAGACGCTGCCGCATACCGAGAGAATATTTGGAAAGCTTATCGTTTATCCTTGCCCTCAGATGTACAATGTCAACTACCTCCTCAATGCGCTCCTTGCCGATTCCGCCCTGCATACGGCTGTACTGCATAAGATTCTGCTTCCCCGTAAGGTATTTATACATTTCGGGGTTCTCGATAATTCCCCCCGCATTGGCTACCGCATTTTCAAAGTCCTTTTTGACGTCATGACCGCAGATTCGTATTTCCCCCTGACTGTAATTCAGCATACCCAACATCAATTTTATAGTAGTGGTTTTGCCCGAGCCGTTGGGTCCGAGAAATCCTACCACTTCTCCGCTGTTCACATCGAGGGTAATGTCGTTCAGTATCTGCTTTTTTCCCATTGATTTTGAAAGCCCCTTAATTTCAAGTATTTTTTCACCGGCTTCATTACTCATTTTTGCTTTTCCTTTCCTCAAAATTGTTGTCTGTATTTACTGTGCTATGCAATATGTTTCGATTAGTACAGTTGGTACAGCTACTATTATACACATAATAATAATTTTGTCAATAGCCTTTTTATAATTTTGTCGTAATTTTTTTCGTAAAACAAAAAGGCTATACGGAAAGAACCTTATAACCTTTTGATATGCACATAAAAAGGAAGTTTTGGAATTATACTTATTTATACTAAATCTCAATAAAAATCAGACAAATCCAACGACCGGGGCGTCCCTGCTCT